>NZ_JBHYJH010000289.1:0-7055 GCF_042740445.1 Streptomyces sp. NPDC059003
GGGCGGAGCCCCCTGGTTTTGGGTAAAGGGGCGGGCCTGGGGCGCACCGCGAGGGCTAACCTCCCGTCGGCGGTTCCGAGTTGTTGACCTGGCCCGGCGGTGGGGCGGGGCGTTCCGCTCGTTCCAACAGGCCCGTACGGGCCGCAAGCGCCGCCGCCTCCAACCGCGACCCCACCCCCAACTTCATCAGCACCCGCTGCACATGCGTCCGCGCGGTGCTGGGCGCAATCCCCATCCCCGCAGCGATGAGCCGCGTGTCCTCACCGTCAGCCACCCGCACGAGCACCTCGACCTCACGCGGAGTGAGCATCTGGAGCAGCCGCTGCCCCTCGTCGTCGGGCTGCGCCGCGGGGTTGAGGAGCTCGCTGAAGGCGCCTTGAAGCAATTGGGGCGCGACGGCGGCCTCACCGGCGCGCGCCTTCATGATCGCGCGCTCGACTCCTTCGATGCGCTCGTCGTGCCGTACGTACCCGGAGGCGCCGGAGGCGAACGCCGCGGCGATGCCGCGCGGCGACGGAACGGGCCCGAGCACCACCACGGCGACCTGCGGCCGCTCCCGCTTGATCTTCACCACGGGGTCGAACATGCCCGGCTCAGCGGGGGTCGCCGTGCCGAGCAGACACACCTCGGGCGCCCTGCTGATCACCAGCTCCGCCGCGCCCGCCGCGGGCGCGGCCGCGGCCAGAACGCGGTGCCCGCGCAGCTTCAGCGCCGAGGCGAGCGCCTCGGCGAGCAGTCGGTGGTCGTCGACCACCATGAGCCGCACACCCATCGAAGCAACCCCCCAATGTCCCCCACGGATTCCCCCACTGATCCCCCCACGGACCCGGGGCCCCGGCCCTTCATCCCCCGGAAGCTACACGCTTGTTCGACGTTGCGCTGCCCCTACCGTTCATAAGCAGCCCTGAATGCCGAAATCACTGCCTTTGGGGTAGGCGGAGCACGGAAGTACGGAGAGTGAACGGGGCGCGAACCGGGAACGGCCCCCGCACCCTGGGGTGCGGGGGCCGTTCCTGCCGGTCAGCGACGGATCACCGCGCGAAACACCGCGGCGCGCTCACGCGCCGTCACTTCGCGGAGAAGCCGAGGGCGATGAACTCCTTGTCGTCCTTGGAGTACGGCTTGCTGATCAGCTTCTTGCCCATGAACAGCGTGCCGTTGCCGTACAGCAGCTCGTTGGACTTGGGGACCATGCCGCTGATGGCGCTGCTGACCGATTCGGTCGCGGGCGTCTCCAGGAGCGTGGTCTCCTTCATCGTCTTGCCGTCGAGCGAGACGACCTTGGCGCCCTTGTTGTAGCCGCCGCCCTTGTACGCGAGGACGTTGCCGCCGTCCATGCGGATCGGGAACATCTCGCCGTCGTCGCCCGCGTCGGCGCGGTCACCGGCCGTCTTGCCCGTGGCCAGGGAGAACGAGATGACCTCGTTGGTGAAGCCGTAGTCGGAGCCGCCCGCGTCGTGCTGGCGCGTCGGCACGTACAGCTTGTCGTTGCCGACCGCCATCGAGGAGCAGCTGTAGACCTTGTTGACCTCGCAGTCGTGGGCGTACTTGCCGTCCTCGAGCTTGATCCTGGCGCGCAGCTTGCCGTTGTTGCTCAGCGAGAAGACGTCCGTGGCGCCGCTCGCGGTGATCTCCTCGGTGTCCTGGCCGAAGACGATCGGGTTGGTCGAGATGATCTTGGCGTTGTCGATGCCCGCGGCCAGCGGGTAGCTCCACTTGTCGGCGCCCGTCTTCGGGTCGAGGAGCTGGATCTTCAGCTTCGGGTCGTCGTAGTCACCGCACTTGCGGACCGCGACCAGCTGCTCGCCGCCGCCGTAGCCGACGTCCTTGCACTTGTCGCCGATCTTCGGCTTCCACAGCAGCTTGCCGGACATGTCCCAGGCGGCACCCGTGCCGCCGGTGCCGGAACCGGCGGCGATCGTGGAGCCCGCGATGGTGATCTCCTCGAACTCCACCTTCATGCCGCTGTTGGCGACCTCCTTGGTCCACAGCTTCTTGCCGGTCTTCAGGTTGACCGCCGAGACCTGGCTGCAGTCCGGGTACTTGTTCGCCTTGGTGGCCTTGCCGTCCTTGTAGACGACGGCGGCGATGCCGTCCTTCGTGACCTCCTTCGAGGTCGCGCAGGTCTCGCCGGCCAGCGGGATCGTCCACTTCTCCGAGCCGGAGGCCGGGTCGTAGGCGATGAGGGCGTGGTCCTTGTCCTTGCCCTTGTAGCCGGACTTGACGACCGCGTCGTCGGTCAGCCAGGAGCCGCCGACGCTCCACACGTCGTCCTTGGGCACCGCGGGCGCCGGGATCTGGAAGGAGACCTTGGCGCTGGTGTTCGCCGGGGCCTTCTCCTTGGCGGGGCCGCCGGACGGCAGGTCGTCCTTGTCGCCGCCCTTGCCGTCCTTGCCGTCCTTCTTGGCGCTGGCCTTCTTGTCGTCGTCCTTCTGCGTGGACGCGTAGAAGACACCGCCGCCGACGATGAGCGCGATGGCGGCGACCGCCGCGACGATGATCGTCAGCTGCTTCTTCCTGCCGTCGGACCCGCCGGAGCCACCGGGCCCGGCGGGACCGCCCGGGCCGCCGTACTGCGGCTGCATGGCCACGGTCGGCATCTGCGCGTGCCCCTGACCCGGCTGCCCCGGCTGCCCCGGCTGCCCCGGCTGACCGGGATAGCCGTAGCCGGGCTGCTGACCGGGCTGGCCCGGGTAGCCGTAACCGGGTGCGGGCTGCTGGCCGTAGGCCGGGGTCGCGGGCTGGCCGTACGCGGGCGGCGCCTGCGGGGCCGGGGCCGCGGGCGGCGGCATCTGCGGGGCAGGGGCCTGGGCCGGGGCCGCGGGCGGCGGGGTCCCCGGCGCCTGGGGCGCCTGCGGGTAGCCGTACGGCGCCTGGCCCTGCGGGGGCGGCGGCGCCTGCGGCGGGGCGGCGGGCGGCGGGGTCCCGGGGGCCTGCGGCGGCGCCTGCGGGTAGCCGTAGCCGGGCTCCGGGGCCTTGCCGAAACCTCCCTGCGGGGGGTCCTGGGGGGCGCCGAACCCTCCCTGCGGGGGCTCGTTGGGCGGCTGGGGCGGCTGAGTCATGACGTTTTCCTTGAGGGGGGACGGGAGGGGTAACTAGGCGGTGGGGAGGGTCACTTGCCGTAGGCCAGCATCAGCTTCTCGCGGCCCTCCGCGGTCCCGGAGAGCCGGGTGGTGGAGATGTAGAAACGCCCGTCCACGTAGTCGACCGCCTTCGAGAAGAAGCCGTTCTCGATCTTCGAGGTCCCCTCGGGGTTCTGCAGCAGGGTCTTGGGCGTGTGCGAGCCGCCGGTCCCGATGGACACGATCCGGCCGCCCGCGTCGTACGACGGCTCGGCGTACGCGATGAGCTCGCCGCCCTCCGTCTTCAGCGGCAGCATCGAGGTGTCCGTCGGCGACTTCGCGCGCCAGGCCGCCTTGCCGCTTGCCAGGCTGATCGCGACGATCTCGTTGGCGCCGGTGGTCTCCTTGGTCGGCAGGTACAGGTACTTGTCGTCGGCGGCGACGCCCGTGCAGCCCTGCAGATCACTGCTGAACGCGGAGGACCAGCCGCACTCGGGCGCGAAGTCCTCGTTGACCCGGACCTCCGAGCGGGTGGCCGAGCTGCCCGCCTTGAGCGTGGTGATGTTCCACTGCTTCTTGTCCTCGTTGGTGAGGTAGAGGACCGCCGGGCTGGTCGAGTAGACCTTCTCCAGACGCCAGCCCTTGGGGAACTTCTTCGTCCACAGGGCCTTGCCGGTCTTCGGGTCGAGCTCCTGGACCTCGTCGTGCTCGGTGGGCGTGCTGGCCCCGCACGACAGCGACATCAGGATGCGGTCGCCGCCCGTGAAGCCGCTCGGGAAGCAGGTGCCCTCGTCCTTCTTGCGCACGACGTACAGCTGCTTGCCGTCGCTCATGCGGTAGGCGGTGCCGGACTGGGAGCGGCCGACCATGAGGACGTCGTCGGTGATGGTCAGGCCGAGGTTCAAGGTCATGTCGAAGAGACCTTCCTCCTTCGACTTGCCCTTCCAGCCCTTCTTGCCGGTCTTGAGGTCGACGACCTGGAGCTGGTCGCACTTGGCGTTGCTCTTCATGCCCGCCTTGTACGCGACGACGATCTTGCCGTCGTCGCTGATCTGCCGGGACGCCGAGCAGATCTCGTACGGGAACTTGATCGCGGGCCAGGCGGGCTTGCCCGAGTCGACCTCGTAGGCGAGGAGTTCCTTGTACGCGGCCTTCACCGCGACGCCGTCCTTGACCCACATGCCGGGGGCGTCGGCGCCCTTGCCGGGGGCCTTGGGGGCCTCCTTGTACCAGAGGACCTTCGCCTCGTCGGGCTTGCGGCCCGCGTTGAGGTCCTCCTTGCCCTCGTGGCCGTCGCCGCTGCCGTCGCCCGGGTTGACCGGGGCGGACGCGGAGGCCTTGGGGTCCTTGTTCTTGGCCTCGGGCTTCTTCTTGTCGTCGTCATCGCCGCCGGAGAGCGCGAAGACGGCGCCGCCCGCGACGAGCAGGGCCGCCACGGCCGCCCCGATGATGACCGCGGGCTTGCCCTTGAAGGGGCTCTTTCGGCCACCGGTGCCGCCGCCGACCGGGGGCGGGGTGCCGGGGCCGCCGCCCGGGTAGGGCTGCTGCGGGGCGCCGTAGGGACCGGGCTGCTGCGGGGCCTGGCCGTAGGGGCCGGGCTGGGCGGGCTGCTGGTACGGACCCGGCTGGCCGTAGGGGCCGGGCTGCGCGGGCTGGCCGTACGGGCCCGGCTGGCCGGGCTGCTGGTACGGGCCCGGCTGCTGCGGGTAGCCGTAGGGGCCGGCCTGGCCCGGGGCCTGCTGGGGGTAGCCGTAGCCGGGCTGCGGGGCCGGCGGCGGGGTGCCGGGCGGGCCCGCGGGGGGCGCCGGCGGCTGCTGCGGCGCGCCGGCCTGGCGCGGGTCCTGCGGCTGCTGCGGCTGGTGCGGCTGCTGCGGATCCTGTGGAGCTCCGAAGCCGCCCTGCGGCGGCTGATTGGGCGGCTGAGTCATCAGCGCTTCCCCCTTCACTGATTTTTCGGCACGCCAAGTGGTGCTCAGGCCGACCTTTCTATCACTCTGTTCCAGCCATGACCGGGGCCGGTCCTGCCCCTGTTCCCAAGGGAGGACCGGCCCGTGATGTGTCCGTTACGCGATACTCACGCGTTCTCCGCGAGTTCGAGCCAGCGCATTTCCAACTCCTCGCGGTCGCTCACGAGTTCGCGCAGCTCGGCGTCCAGTTTCGCCACTTTTTCAAAGTCTGTGGCGTTATCGGCGATCTGCGCGTGGAGCTTGTTCTCCTTTTCGGAGAGCTTGTCCAGCTGCCGCTCGATCTTCTGGAGTTCCTTCTTCGCGGCGCGCGCGTCGGCGGCCGACACCGCGCTCGTCCCCGGCTCCGGCCGCGCGGGGGCGGCGGGCGCCGGAGCGGCGGCCTCCAGCATGCGGCGCCTGCGCTCCAGGTACTCGTCGATGCCGCGCGGCAGCATCCGCATCGTGGCGTCGCCCATGAGCGCGAACACGCGGTCCGTGGTGCGCTCCACGAAGAACCGGTCGTGCGAGATCACGACCATCGAGCCGGGCCACCCGTCGAGCAGGTCCTCCAGCTGCGTGAGCGTCTCGATGTCGAGGTCGTTCGTCGGCTCGTCCAGGAACAGCACGTTCGGCTCGTCCATGAGCAGCCGCAGCAGCTGCAGCCTGCGCCGCTCACCGCCGGACAGGTCCCCGACCGGCGTCCACTGCTTCTCCTTGCTGAACCCGAACGTCTCGCACAGCTGCCCCGCCGTCATCTCCCGGCCCTTGCCGAGGTCGACGCGCTCGCGCACCTGCTGCACGGCCTCGAGGACCCGCGTCGCCGGGTCGAGCTCGACGACCTCCTGCGAGAGGTAGGCGAGCTTCACGGTCTTGCCGACGGCGATCCGGCCCGCCTCGGGCTGCGCCTCGCCCTCCGTACGCGCCGCCTGCGCCATGGCCCGGAGCAGCGAGGTCTTGCCCGCGCCGTTGACGCCCACGAGGCCGATGCGGTCACCGGGCCCGAGCTGCCAGGTCAGATGCTTGAGCAGCAGCTTGGGACCGGCCTGTACGGTCACGTCCTCCAGGTCGAAGACGGTCTTGCCGAGGCGCGTGGTGGCGAACTTCATCAGCTCGCTGGTGTCACGCGGCGGCGGCACGTCCTTGATCAGCTCGTTGGCGGCCTCGACGCGGAAGCGGGGCTTGGAGGTGCGGGCGGGGGCGCCGCGGCGCAGCCACGCCAGCTCCTTCCTGACGAGGTTCTGCCGCTTGGCCTCCTCGGTGGCGGCGATCCGCTCGCGCTCGGCGCGCGCGAAGACGTAGTCCGAGTAGCCGCCCTCGTACTCGTACACCGTGCCCTTCTGCACGTCCCACATGCGGGTGCACACCTGGTCCAGGAACCAGCGGTCGTGCGTCACGCACACCAGGGCCGAGCGGCGCTCGCGCAGATGGCCCGCCAGCCAGGAGATGCCCTCCACGTCGAGGTGGTTGGTCGGCTCGTCGAGGACGATCAGGTCCTGCTCGGCGATCAGCAGCTGCGCGAGGGCGATGCGGCGGCGCTCGCCGCCGGACAGCGGGCCGATGACGGTGTCGAGCCCCTGCGGGAACCCGGGCAGGTCGAGCCCGCCGAAGAGACCCGTGAGTACGTCCCTGATCTTGGCGTTGCCCGCCCACTCGTGGTCGGCCAGGTCGCCGATGACCTCGTGCCGGACGGTGGCCTCCGGGTCGAGGGAGTCGTGCTGCGTGAGCACGCCGAGGCGCAGGCCGCCGCTGTGCGTGACCCTCCCGGTGTCGGCCTCCTCCAGCTTGGCGAGCATCCGGATGAGGGTCGTCTTCCCGTCCCCGTTGCGCCCGACGACGCCGATCCTGTCCCCCTCGGACACGCCGAGCGAGACGCCGTCGAGCAGTGCGCGGGTGCCGTACACCTTGCTGACTGCCTCGACATTGACGAGGTTGACGGCCATTTCTCTCCTGACGTTGCGGTCGACCGTCCAGCGTAGTCGGCGACGCGGTGGGCCCGGGTGCGGGCCGGTGGGGGGTTTCCGCCGCTACCGCGGCGGGTTGTTTCCCA
>NZ_JBHYJH010000290.1:0-7039 GCF_042740445.1 Streptomyces sp. NPDC059003
TCGGGGGTGCTAGGGGGCTGGCCCCCTAGTTCGGGAAGGGGCGGGTCTGGGGCGCACCCGCGAGGGATCAGCCCCGCGGTGACGTGACCGCCCGGGCCGCCGCCACCTCCTGGCGGAGTGGTTCCAGGACGCTGTCCTTGGGGCCGGTGAAGTCGATCGGGACGGGGTCGAGGACCTCGACCTCGCGGAGGGCGGCGGAGAGTTCGCGCAGCTGGCGGGAGACCTCGCCGACCTCGGGGTCGGCGGGGGCCACGGCCCCGTGCCGCACCCGCACCCGCGCAGCGGTCGTCGCGTCGACGATCCGCTCGACGGCCACCACGAGCGGCCACCACGCGGCGGCCCGCGCCCCCACCGGCGGCGGCTCGGTGAGCGCACGCTGGAACTCGGTGCGGATGTCGGACAGATCCCGGTACAGCCGCCGCCGCATCCGCGCCCGCGCGGCGGGATCCGCGGCGGGCCCGAACGCGCAGTCCACGTACGCCGCCGTATCGGCCACCGCGCCGGCGAGCCGGTCGCCGATGCGGGTGTGCCAGCTCTCGGGCCACAGCAGATAGCCCGCGACGAGCGCGATGCCGCAGCCGATGAGGCTGTCGAGGAGCCGGGGCAGGACGAGCCCGAAGCCCTGGTGGTTGAGGACGTCGGAGAGCAGCAGGATGACCGGGGTGATGGCGGCGGTCTGGTAGCCGTACCCGCGGGGCGTGAGCGCGGGGATGAGCATGGCGAGGGCGAACACCACCGGCACGTCCCACCAGCCGCGGTCCACGGACGCGAGGACGGCCGCCGCGACGACGAGCCCGGCCGCGGTGCCGACCGCGCGCATCACGGCACGCGAGAACACCGAGCCGAAGTCCGGCTTCAGGACGAAGGTGACGGTGAGCGCGACCCAGTAGGAGCGGGGCACGTCGACGAGGGACACCAGGGCCTGGGCGACGCCGATGCACAGGGCGAGGCGCAGGCCGTAGCGCCAGGACGCGCCGGAGAGGACGACGTTGCGGGTGGCGCGCCGGGCGCGGACGCGCAGCGCGGCGGGGCGGCCGAGCCGGTCGTCGGCGTGGACGACGGTGAGCGGGTCGGGGTCGGCGAGGGTGTCGGCGGCGTGCCGCAGGGCCTGGCGCACGGCGCGGGCGGCGGGCCCCTGGGAGCCGGGCCCCTGGGAGTCGGGCGGCTCGTCGGGCAGGCCGAGGTCGACGGGCGCCGAGACGGGACCGTGCTCGATGGCGGCGGCCAGCCTCCGGGCCGCTTCCGGGAGTTCGGGCGGCAGCTTCTCGCCGTACTGGTGGGCGGCGGGCGCGGCCTCGACGACGGGCGTGACGGCGTTCAGCTCGGCGACGAGCCGGACGAGGTCGGGGCTGCGGCCGTGGTCGCGGGCGCGGCGGGCCAGGACGAGGTCGTAGGCCTGGTTGAGGGAGGCGGTGACAGCGGCGCGGGCCTCGTCGTACCCGTCGTCCGCGCCGTGCTCGGTGCTCGCCGCCTCCAGGAGCGCCGCGACGGCGCGGTACGTCGCCGCGACCGCCGCCCGCTCCGGCACGCCCGACCGCAGCGGCCAGGCGAGCAGCGCGAGGACGAGGACGAGCAGGCCGCCGCCGGTCATCAGGGCGGGGGCGAGCCACCACTCACCGGGGAGCGGGAGGCCGGCGCCGATCACGGCGTTGAGCAGCAGGAGCAGACCGGATACGGAGGCCACGGCGCCGATCGTCGACATCATCCCGGACACCAGCGCGACCAGCGTCACCGCGCCGACCGTGACCCAGCCGTGCCCGTACACCAGCGCGCCGAGGGTCACGCCGAGCGCGCCGAACAGCTGGGGCACGGCGATGTTCAGGATGCGCATGCGGTACGCGTCGGCGGTGTCGCCGATCACGCCCGAGAGGGCGCCCATCGCTGCGAGCGCGCCGTACGTGGGTTTGCCCGCCGCCGTGCCGATGGCCAGGGGCAGGGACATCGCGATGGCCGCGCGGGACACGGCTGCCCAGGGGACGCGTGGGGCGGGTTGGGGCTTGAGGGAGCGGGTGAGCCAGTCGGGCGGGGTGAGGGGCGTGCGGGGACGCATGGACGCCATTATGGCTGTGAGCTGGGGGGATGGGGGTGGGGGTGGGCCCTCGCGGGTGCGCCCCAGACCCGCCCCTTCCCGAACCAGGGGGCCAGCCCCCTGGCACCCCCGAAAAGCAATCGGCGCTTCGCGCCTCGTCCTCAAACGCCGGACGGGCTGGATCTTGCGGCAAGATCTAGCCCCTCCGGCGTTTGAGGAGCGGGGTCTGGGGCGGAGCCCCAGGTTCGGGAAGGGGTGGGCTTGGGGGCCTCCCGGCAGGGCCCGGCCTCAGCCCGCTCGATGCAGTGTCAGGTCGACCAGCACCGCCCGGTGATCCGTGTTGCCGATGTCCAGGAAGCGGGCGTCGTGGGACGCGAAGTCGTCCGTCGTCAGGACGTGGTCGATCTGGGCCCCGAAGGGGCGGGGGAGGAACGTCGGCCAGGTAGGCGTGCGGGAGGCCCCGTCCTGCCGGGCCGCGTCGCGAAGACCCGTGTCGAGGATCCGCCGGAACGCCGCGTGATCCTGCGTGGCATTGAAGTCCCCGGCGATGATCGTGGCCCGCCCGCCCCCACCGTCGGCGTACTCCCGCAGCGAGCCCAGCTCCCGCCGCCACCGGTCCACGCCCCCCGGAGTGGGCGGCATCGGATGCGCCAGCTGCACCCGCACCGGGATCCCCTTGACGTCCGCGACAGCGCCCGGCATGCCGAGCGTGCCCCGCACCCCGTCGGCCCGCTTCAGGGGCAGGTTGCTGAGGATGACGGACCCGTCGGCCCCGTCGGCGTCGACGGCGGCACGGTAGGGGTAGGCGGACCGCGGCAACTCCTCCCGCAGCAGCCCGGCGCACGCCCGATCGCACTCGGACACGAAGACGAGGTCGGGCTTGCGCTCCCGTACGGCCTTGACCAACCCGCCCGTGCCGCGCCCGAATTCGACGTTGGACGCGAGGACCCGGATCTCGGCGACGGGCGGCCCGTCGGGGTCGGACACCTTGCCGTAGGGCTCCATGAACCAGGCGACCCCGGCGAGCGCCGCCACCGCCCAGACCAGGCCGACGCGCCAGCGCCCGTACGCGGCGAGCAGCAGCGCGGCCACCACGGGCACGAGCAGCCACGGCAGGAAGGCGAGGACCTGCGGCACGGGCGTGACCGCGTCGATGTCGGCGATCCGGCACCCGAGGACGCCGCTGACGCCGAGGAGCAGCACCCCGCCGGTCCAGGCGGCGACGCGGTGCCGCCGCGGCCGCCCTGCCGCCACGTACGCGTACGCGTCCTCGTGCTCGCCCTCGTCGGGCGCGGGCGCGCCGGGCGGTGCCGTCACATGCTCCAAGGGGCGGCCTTTCGTCGGTGGGGAACCCGTGGCGCGGTGCGCTGTCCGGATCCTCCGCTACGGACCGGATCATCCGCTACGGACCCGACCCTCCCTTACGGACCCGACCCTCCTTTACGGACCCGACCCTCCCGTACGGACCCGCCCTTACAGACGCGGCGGAACGGCGGAAGGTTTCCCGCCGCCCACGTCCCCAGGGCCACCACGAGCCCCACCCCCAACAGCACCCACGCCGTCGTGCGCAGCGTCGCGGTGAGCGCGTCGTAGACGGCGCCCGCGGCGGCGCGGGACACGTCGGGCGGCAGGTCGTCGAGGGTGAGGGCGCGGCCGACGGCGACCGCGACCGCCAGGGCCGCGGCGCCGAGCGCGGTGCCGAGCGCGGTCGCGGTGACGGCGCGGCGGCGGCGTACGGCGAGGAGGATGCCGCCCGCGCCGAGGACCACCGCGGCGACGGGCAGCCACAGGCCCGCGACCTGGAGCATGCGGAACCCCTTCCGGAAGTCGTTGAGGTCCTGCGCCTTCATGACGGTGATGGTGGTGTGGCGGACCGGGATGCGGTCGGCGAACGGCACGCCGTCGGCGTCGAGTTGCCGTTTGACCTGCTGGAGGATGGGGGCGAGGTCGATGGTGACGGCGTTGTCGGCGCCGTTCTCCAGGGCGTCCATCACGGCGGAGTGCGCGGCGCGGTTCGCGGCGTCCCACGCGGCGCGGTACGCGGCGGTCTCGGTGAACGACCCGACGGCGTCGCGCACGAACGACGCGACGGTGGACTGCAGCGGCCCCGCGTCGACCTCCTTGAGCACGGATTCCGTGACGGCGTCGGCGACGGCCGCCCGCACGGCCCGGTCGGCGGAGAGGGGCGCCATCGTGGCGACGTACCGACCGGTGTCCTCGATCTCGTACCTCGCCCAGGTCGCGACCGCGCCGAGCGGCACGAGGACGCAGGCGAGGACGATGAGCGCGGCCGACAGGGCGGCGCGGAGACGGGCGGACACGCGGCCAAGCCAAAGCCCCGGCCGCGTACGACGCGACCGGGGTCACTGCATATGGAGCACAAGCCCCGGTGGAAACCTCACCGGTGGAAACCTCACTTGCGGTTGTAGAGCCGCATCGTCACCGGCCCGAACACCGCCACGAGCAGGCCCGCCCAGCCGAGGCTCCAGGCGATCTCCGCGCCCGGCCAGGCGCCGTCCATGAGGCCGCGGACGGCGGAGGCGAGATGCGTGATCGGGTTGTTGTTGACGAAGGCCTGGAGCCAGCCCGGCATGGTCTCGGGCTTCACGAAGATGTCGCTGAGGAACGTCAGCGGGAAGAGCACCATCATGCTGACGCCCATCACGGACTTCTCCGTGCGAAGGAGCAGCCCGAACATCGTCCACACCCAGGAGAAGGCGAAGGAGAAGACGATGAGCAGCGCCACACCGAGCAGCACGCCGGCGGCGTTGTCGGGCCGGAAGCCCAGGATGATGCCGACGGTCAGCATCACGGCGGACGCCATGGCGTAGCGCAGGGCGTCGCCGAGGAGGTAGCCGACCATGGTGGACGGCCGCCAGATGGGCAGCGAGCGGAAGCGGTCGAAGACGCCCTTCTCGATGTCGGTGTTCACCGAGACGCCCGTGTACATCGTGATCATGACGACGGACATGACGAGGATGCCGGGCAGCAGGTACTGGATGTACTCGCGGGGCGATCCGGCGAGCGCGCCGCCGAACAGGTACGTGTACATCAGCACCATCATGATCGGGAACGCGGTCACGTCGAAGAGCTGCTCCGGCACGTGCTTGATCTTGAGCACGGCGCGCCAGCCGAAGGTCAGGGACGTGGAGAGCGCGCTGGGGCGCGGCGGGCGGTCCTTGGAGATGAGCAGTTCGGCGAGGGACTCGGTGCGGACGGGCGCGAGGTCCTGGGCCTCGGTGGCGGTGGCGGTGCTCATCGGACGACCTCGGCTTCCTTCTGGTCCTGGTGCTGGTCCTGGTCCTGGTGCTGCTCTGCGTGGTCGGGGGCCTGATCGGGGGCCTGGTCGGGGACCGGCTTGCCGGTGAGGGCGAGGAACACCTCGTCCAGGCTCGGCTGGCCGAGCGAGAAGTTGTCGACGGTGATGCCCGCGTGGGCGAGCTCGGCGAGGGCGCGGGACGCCTTCTCGGCGGCGGCCTCCTCGCTGTGCCGGGCGCCGTCGCCGACGCGGGCCGTGAGCGCCACCGGGTCCGGCTCCAGCTGCACCTGCGCGGCGAGGGCGCGGCCGAGCAGCAGGGCCGCCTCGTCGCGCCGGTGCGCGTCCCGCAGGCGTACGTGCACGGAGCCCGCGCCGACCGACGCCTTCAGCTCGCCCTTGGTGCCCTCGGCGATGACCCTGCCCTGGTCGATGACGGCGATCCGGGCCGCCAGCTGGTCGGCCTCGTCCAGATACTGCGTGGTCAGCAGCACGGTCGTGCCCTGGGCGACCACCGCGCGCACGATGTCCCACACCTGGTTGCGGCTGCGCGGGTCGAGGCCGGTGGTCGGCTCGTCCAGGAACAGCAGGTCGGGGGTGTTGAGGATGGACGCGGCGATGTCGATGCGGCGGCGCATGCCGCCGGAGTAGTGCTTCACCTGGCGCCCGGCGGCGTCGCTCAGCCCGAAGGCGGCGAGCAGCTGCTCCGCGCGGAGGTACGCGGCCTTCTTGCCGTGGCCGGTGAGCCGGCCGAGCAGGACCAGGTTCTCCGTGCCGGTGAGGTCCTCGTCCACCGACGCGTACTGTCCGGTGAGGCTGACCATGCCGCGTACGGCGTCCGCCTCGCGGACCACGTCGTGGCCGAAGACGTGGGCCTCGCCGCCGTCCGGGCGCAGCAGCGTGGCGAGCATCTTCACGGTCGTGGTCTTGCCCGCGCCGTTCGGCCCGAGCACCCCGTAGACGGTGCCGGCCGGGACGGCCAGGTCGACCCCGTCGACCGCGCGGTTGTCGCCGAACGTCTTCACCAGGCCCGCGGTCTCGATGGCCAGACCGTCCGGACCGGATCCCGGCCCGAATCCCGGCCCGGATCGCCGCTGCGGCTGCTTGCTGCTCATGTCGTACGCCTTCCGATTGCGGTCATCCGTCTGCGGTCGTCCGGTCGCGGTCGTCCGTGCGGTTCGGTAGCGGTGCGTCATGAGGGGAGACCGGGCGGGCCCGGGAAACTCATCGCTCTCGGGTGGAGAGCCGGGTCGTACGGGTGTTTCCTTGGAGGAGGCCGAGGTCTCCTGAACCGAGAGGAACCGCCATGGCACTCACCGCACACGGCACCCCCGGCGTCCGCGCCCTCTCCGCCGCCTGGGCGGGACCCGTTCTGCTCGGCGTCGTCTACGGCGTCTGGGCGGCGGGCATCCACCGCGACGGGGGTCCGATCACCGGCTTCAACGTGCTGTACGGCGTCGTGACCGGCGTCGTCTTCGCGCTTCTGTACGGGGCGTTGCGGCGGTTCGCGCCGGCGCTTCCGCGGGAGTTGCGGGCCATTGCCTGGGCGGCTTTTGCGGGGGTTTCGTTCGGGTTCCTGTACAGCCTCACCGATGCGTCGGTGCTGCGGTCGACGGGGATGGCGGGGACGGTGGCCGCGGGGGTGTTCGTGGCGGTGTTCTACCACTTCTATACGCGCGAGTAGGGGTGGGGCGGGGGCCCTCGCGGGGGCGCCCCTGACCCGCCCCTTCCCGAACCAGGGGGGCTCCGCCCCC
>NZ_JBHYJH010000291.1:0-7027 GCF_042740445.1 Streptomyces sp. NPDC059003
GGATGTCTGCCGGACCGGACGTGAGGCGCCCCCGCTCCGTGGTGTCACCGGAGCGGGGGCGCGGTGCCGTCTGAGCCCGTTACGCCATGGGAAGCGAGCGGACGGCCTGCGCGTACGAGGACCCGCGAGGAAGATCCAGGTCCGCGCCCATCGCGTCCGGGTAGGGCACGTGCTTCTGCCGCAGACACACTGAAGGGCCAGCGCAAGGGGGGGTATGCGCTAGCCCTTCAGTAGGACTTGACCGTCTCGGCTATCCACCGTGACCTACTTGCGAAGGAACCACGGGGGTAGTTCCGAGGCGGCCGTCCGGACCGGGCTGCCGCACGCCCCGGGGGGTTTGGGGCGGGCGGCCATCCGATCGGTGAGGAGTTCCGGAGCCAGCGGCTCCAGGTGTGTGCGCGAAGGCACGACCAGGGCGGGGCTGGGGAGGCTCCGACCCGGTGTTGCTCACGGTCTCCCGTGAGCGGGGTGTTTCTCTCATCTGCAGAAACCGTACGTCAGGAGTTCGGGGGCCGACAGGCACAACGGCATCCCGTCATGGGGCTCCCACACGTTCTTCACAGGCCCTGACCGTCACGTCAGGTCACGGTTTCCGTGCCGTGCGCGGTCGGTCCACGTCAGGGGCCGTGCGGGGGCGGGGAAGCGGCACGGAGCCGGGATCTTCCCGCTTTGGGATGATCCCGGCTCCAGTGGTCCAGACAGGTGCCGCACGGGGCCGGCCGGATCGCCGACCGGCCTCGTCAGCGCGCTCAGACCGTCGCGAACGCGGCCTCGATGATGTCCAGACCCTCGTTCAGAAGGTCCTCGCCGATCACCAGCGGCGGCAGGAAGCGCAGGACGTTGCCGTAGGTGCCACAGGTCAGGACCAGCAGGCCCTCGGCGTGGCAGGCCTTGGCGAGCGCGCCGGTCGCCTCCGGGTTGGGCTCCTTCGTCGCCCGGTCCTTGACCAGCTCGATCGCGATCATCGCGCCGCGGCCGCGGATGTCGCCGACGATGTCGTACTTCTCGGCCATGGCGGCGAGGCGGGCCTTCATGACGGCCTCGATGTTCTTCGCCCTGGCGTTGAGGTCGAGCTCCTTCATGGTCTCGATGGCGCCGAGCGCACCGGCGCACGCCACCGGGTTGCCGCCGTACGTGCCGCCGAGGCCGCCCGCGTGCGCGGCGTCCATGATCTCGGCGCGGCCCGTCACGGCGGCGAGCGGCAGACCGCCCGCGATGCCCTTGGCCGTCGTGATCAGGTCCGGCACGATGCCCTCGTCCTCGCACGCGAACCACTGGCCGGTGCGGCAGAAGCCGGACTGGATCTCGTCGGCGACGAACACGATGCCGTTGTCCGAGGCGAACTTGCTGATCGTCGGCAGGAAGCCCTTCGCGGGCTCGATGAAGCCGCCCTCGCCGAGCACCGGCTCGATGATGATCGCGGCGACGTTGTCCGCGCCGACCTGCTTGGAGATCTGGTCGATGGCCTGGGCGGCGGCCTCGGGCCCGGCGTTCTCGGCGCCGGTCGGCCAGCGGTAGCCGTAGGCGACCGGGACGCGGTAGACCTCGGGCGCGAACGGGCCGAAGCCGTGCTTGTACGGCATGTTCTTCGCCGTCAGGGCCATCGTGAGGTTGGTGCGGCCGTGGTAGCCGTGGTCGAACACCACGACCGCCTGGCGCTTGGTGTACGCGCGGGCGATCTTGACGGCGTTCTCGACGGCCTCGGCGCCCGAGTTGAACAGCGCGGACTTCTTCGCGTGGTTGCCCGGCGTGAGCTCGGCGAGGGCCTCGGCGACGGCCACGTAGCCCTCGTACGGCGTCACCATGAAACAGGTGTGGGTGAAGTCCGCGAGCTGGGCGGAGGCCCGCCGCACGACGGCCTCGGCGGAGGCGCCGACGCTCGTCACCGCGATGCCGGAGCCGAAGTCGATCAGGCGGTTGCCGTCGACGTCCTCGATGATGCCGCCGCCCGCGCGCGCCGCGAAGACGGGCAGGACCGAGCCCACGCCGCCCGCGACCACGGCGGTACGGCGGGCCTGCAGCTCCTGGGACTTCGGCCCGGGGATGGCGGTGACGACGCGGCGCTCCTGGGGAAGGTCGGTCATGAGGGCTCCTGGGGGTGGGTCGTGCGGACGTCCTCGGGGCACGGGGCTTGTGGACGTTTTCTTGGTCTTTCTCCGCAGGTTAGGGGCGGGGCACGGGGGTGGGCATGCTCCATGCGGGAGTTGTTCGCTGTGGCGCTTGTCCTTCGTGGACATAGCGGCCGTTCCCTGGGGACACGGAGGCCGCGTGGCGTGATCGGCGCGCAGTCGCCCTACGGGCGCCGCGCGGGCACTAGATTGAGCCGCGAACCGAATGGACAGGGCAGGTCAGGGGGCAAGGCGATGACAACCGACGGCACGCACGACGCGCGCGGTACGCACGCCACTCCGGTGCCGCGGCCGACGCCGGGCGACGCCGCTGCGGGTGTGCCGAGGGCCGCCGTGCCGCCCCGCCCGACGCGGGCGCCGGGCGCCGCGCCGCAGTCGGACGGCGAGGCCTTCCTGTCCTGGCTGCGCGAGCCGCGGCCGAAGGCGCCGCCCGGCATCTGGCGGTTCGGGCACACACAGCGGCCCGAGCAGGAGCCGGAGGTGACGCCCACGCGGCAGCTCCTGAGCGGGGCCGTCATCGCGTTCCTGGTGGGCTGGCTGCTCTGGTCGCTGCTGTGGAACGGCTACCTGGGCGGCTGGTGGGTCGTGCCCCTTGAGCTGTTCCTGCCGGACGCCTGGATCTACACCGGCAGCAGCGTGGGCAACGCCGTCGTGTGGAACACGTACTACACCGTCATCGCCCTCGCCATCATGATCGGCGTCGGCCGCCTCGGCCGCTGGGGCGAGGTCTGGCGCCGCTTCGTCGCGCCCCGCATCCGCCGCCCCGAGCCCGCCGCCCCGCCGCCCCCGCCCGGCGAGGACCCCGCCCACTGGCCCCAGCTGCGCGCCGCGGGGGCCGGACCCGCCGCCGACCGGCTCGCCGCCGACGCGCGGGCCGGGCTCATGCGGGACATCGACGCCGCCCGGATCGCCCGCGCCTGGCGCTCGGTGCGGTCCGGGAACAATTCGCTCGCCGCGTTCACCGACGCCGTCGTGCGCGACGGCGCCGCCGCCTGCCCGCACCCGTCCGGCGACCGCGACCTGCCCGCGCGCGCCGCCCGGCACGACCTGCGCACCTCCCAGGTGCGGCTCGGCACGACGGTGGACGACCCGCGCAACCCGTACGCCTACCGGGGCACCGGCCTCGCCCTCGGCCCCGACCTGATCGGCACCTCGCTGCTCGCCGTCGGGCCCGCCGGATCCGGCAAGACCGGCACCGTCGTGTGGCCCGTCGCCGAGGCGCTGTGCCTCCAGGCCCTCGCCGGGCGCGCCGCCCTCGTCGTGGTCGGCGCGGCGGGCGCCGGGCTCGGCCCCGCCGACGACTACGACGTGGTCGTGCGCATCGGCCACCCCGACTCGGTGTACGACCTCGACCTGTACGGCGGCGCCGTCGACCCCGACGAGGCCGCCGCCGTGCTCGCCGAGGCGCTCGTCGGCGACCTCGTCGACCCGCACCCCGGCGCGGACAGCCGCCGCTCCACCACCGTCCTCGCCCAGCTCCTCGGCCCCTACCACGCGGTCAACGGCCGCTTCCCCTCCGTACCGGAGCTGCGCGCCCTGCTCGACGGCGACCCCGGGCCGCTCGGCGCGCTCCGCAAGGCGCTCCAGGAGGCCGGGCACGAGGGCATGCTGCGGGAACTCGACGCCCGCGAGCGGCAGTTGGGCCACCCCGGCGACCACGGTGCCGTCCTCGCCGACCGGATCGCGCTGCTCGACCGCCCGGCGTTCGCCGCGTTCTTCGACACCTCGGGCCGGAGCACGCCGTTCTCGCTGCGCGCCCTCGACCACCCGGTGCGGGTCCGCATCGAGCTGCCCGAGCGCGGCCACGCCGACGCCTCGCGGATCCTTGCGCGCCTCGTGCTCGCCCAGTTCACGGCGAGCGCCGCCGCCCGCGAGGACCGCTCCCTGTTCGCCTGCCTCGTCCTCGACGACGCCACCGGCACCGTCACCCCGGAGGCGGTGCGCAGGATCCAGCGCCTCCGCTCGGCCAACGCGGGCGTCGTGATGACGCTCCGCACCCTCGACGACGCGCCGCGGCCGCTGCGTACGCCGCTCCTCGGCGCCGTCGGCTGCCGCATGGCCCTGTCCGGGCTCACCCCCTGGGACGGGCAGGACTTCGCGGAGGTCTGGGGCAAGGAGTGGACGGAGGCACGGGACGTCACCGACCGCCAGATCATCGCCGAGACGCCCGCGGGGAAGGCCTTCCACATCCTGCGCCGCGTGATCACCGGCAACGCGCCCACCGCCCGCGCGGTGACCGTCCGCCAGGTCGAGCGCGAGCGCTGGTCGGCCTCCGAACTGGCCCACGCGGTGCCGCCGGGGCACGCGGTGCTGTCCCTGACGGACGTACAGGGGGAGCACGCGCCGCCGTTGCTGGTGGACCTGCGGGCGTGACGGGTCGGGCGTGGGCGCCTTGAGCGGGATCTGTGAGCTCCGCTCACCTGGCGAAAAGCCGCAGACGCGCCTGCCGGGTGGCCGAGCCGGCGCGTCTGCGGGTTTCGTCGTGGCCGGTCGCGCAGTTCCCCGCGCCCCTTGCGGGGCCGTCGGGCGCCCGTGTCCGGCGTGGGGACGGCGGGTGGGTATACCTCGCAAGGCGCCCCTGGCGACCGTACGGTGAGGCAGAATCGACCGTAGCCGTCATACGCGGCGGCTAATGGATCACGTCGGACAACCCGCTCACGTCAGACCACCCGCACCCCACCCCCCTCCCGGTCCTCGCCGACCGGACCGCCGTACTCCGCCGTCGTACGACCTGAAGGTCCCATGCCCCCCACGCTCGCCTCGCTCGTCAGCCACTCCGCGCTCAAGCTCACCGTGCGCGCGGGCGAGGACCGCCTGGACACACCGGTGCGCTGGGCCCACGTCAGCGAACTCGCCGACCCCGTCCCGTACATGGAGGGCGGCGAGCTCCTCCTGATCACCGCGCTCCAGCTGGACGCGGAGGACCCGGAGGCGATGCGGCGCTATGTGAAGCGGCTCGTGGGCGCGGGCGTCGTCGGGCTCGGCTTCGCCGTCGGCGTGAACTACCCCGACATCCCGAAGGCGCTGCTCGACGCGGCGTCCGAGGAAGGCCTGCCCCTCATCGAGGTGCCGCGCCGCACCCCGTTCCTCGCCATCAGCAAGGCCGTGTCGGCCGCCATCGCCGCCGACCAGTACCGCGCCGTCACCGCGGGCTTCGCCGCCCAGCGCGAGCTGACCAAGCAGGCGCTGGGCGACGGCCCCGAAGGGCTGCTCGGCGCGCTCGCCGCGCAGGTCGACGGCTGGGCCGCGCTGTACGACGCCTCCGGCGCCGTCGTCGCCACCGCGCCCGAGTGGGCCGCGCGCCGCGCCGGGCGGCTCACCCCCGACGTCGAGCGGCTCCGCGAGCGGCCCGCCCCCGCGAGCCTCGTCGTCGCCGGGACCGAGGACCGGGTCGAGCTGCACACCCTCGGCACCGGGCGGCGGCCGCGCGCCGCGCTCGCCGTCGGCACCGCGTCGACGCTCGGCACCGCCGAGCGGTACGCCGTTCACTCCGCGATCGCCCTGCTCACCCTCACCACCGAACGGTCGCGCTCCCTGCACGCCGCCGAGGCGCGCATCGGTGCCGCGGTCCTGCGGATGCTGCTCGCCGGTGAGCCCGACCACGCGCGGGCCGTCGCGGGGGACCTGTACGGGGAGTTGCTCGACGCGCCCTTCCGGCTCGTCGTCGCGGAGGCGGCGGACGCCTCCGCGGGCGTGGGCGCCTCCGGAGTGGGGGAGCAGGGGTGGTCCGGCGGGCTCGTCGACTGCGTCGAGGCGGCGGGCGCGCGCTTCGGTGAGGCGCTGCTCGTCGTGCCGGACGGCGAGCGGCTCGTGCTGCTCGTCGCGGACGGGGGTGCGGCGCAGCGGGCCGCCGTGGAGTACGCGGCCGCGCTCGACGCGGGGCGCGAGGGGGGCGCGCGCCGGGAGCCGGGTGACGAGGGCGCGCTCCTCATGGGGCTCTCCGCGCCCGCGGGGACCGTGGCTGCCGCGCCCGCCTACAAGCAGGCCGAGCAGGCCCTGTCCGTCGCGCGGCGGCGCGGGCGGGTCCTCGTCGAGCACGAGGAGCTCGCCGCCGGGTCGGTGCTTCCGCTCCTCGCCGACGACGCGGTACGGGCCTTCGCGGACGGGCTTCTGCGGGCGCTGCGCGAGCACGATGCCACGGGGCGGGGGGATCTGGTCGCGTCCCTGCGGGCGTGGCTCTCGCGGCACGGGCAGTGGGACGCCGCGGCCGCGGACCTCGGCGTGCATCGGCACACCCTGCGGTACCGCATGCGGAGGGTCGAGGAGATCCTCGGCCGCTCCCTGGACGACCCGGACGTCCGCATGGAGCTGTGGCTCTCCCTGAAAGCCACGTCAACCCCACCCGACTGACCCGGGCACGCCCTCCCACGCCCCGCCGCCGTACCCACCGGCATCTCCCACCCGCCCGCCCGCTTCTGCCCTGCCGCCGGGCGAACGCCCCCGGCGGTGGCCACTCACCATCGGCGGCCGCGGCTCCCTCTACCAACTGACGACGACCACCACTCCCGCGGCTGCCTTCCCGCCCGCCCACCCGTTTCCACCTTCACGCTGGGTGGACGCCTGTGGCGGCGACTGCGGCTATCTCCGCCAGCTGATGGCGCCTGCCGCTCCCGCGGTTTCCTTTCCCTCCCGCCCGCCCGTTTCCACCCTGACACCGGCCGAACGCCCCCGGCGCGGGCCGATCGCCGCCGGCGACTGCGGCTCCGCGGGTGATTCCACCCCCGGCCCGTCCAGCCGTACGCCGGACGGGCACACCCAGCGGCTGCCAGGCCCGCCACGCACCTCCCTGCCCGCCGCTTCGCGGCGGGATCAGGGCCGCCCCCCCCCCCCCACCACCCCCCCCCCCGCGGCCCCCCCCCCCCCCCCACACCCCCCCCCCCACCCGGACAAACCCCGGG
>NZ_JBHYJH010000292.1:0-6948 GCF_042740445.1 Streptomyces sp. NPDC059003
GGTGAAGTCCCGCTGGAACAGGTCCGCCACCGGCGTCTGTGACGGCTCGGGCACAGTGGTGCGTACGCGCTTGCGCAGGCGGAGGCCGGCGATGCGGAACTTGCGCATCACACGGGCGACCTTCCTCTCGTTGATGCGCAGGCCGGGGGCCTGGCGGAGCCCGGCCGTGATGCGCCGGGCGCCGTAGGTGCCGACCGCGCCCGCGTGCACGGACCGGATCCTCATCGCCGGCACCTCGTCGTCCCGCTCGCGCCGGGCACGGGACTCGCGGGATGCGCGCCACTTGCAGCAGCTGGAGCGGACGACGCCGAGTACCTGGCAGAGCCGCTTGACCGGGAAGGTCCCGCGCTGATCGTCGGTGAACTGAAAACGGCTCGTCACCAGGTCATCCCGGAGACGGAAAACTTCGTCGCCCTTCGGCAGGACGTCGCGTTCCCGGGCGAGCGTCGCGTTCTCCTTGCGCACCGTCTTCAGTTCTGTGCGCAGGGCCGCTATCCCGGCCTTCCGCTCTTCCCCGGCTCGGCTCGCTCACCGCGGTCTGCTCCTTGACTGTGCTCGTGGTCGTGGCGTCCTCACCGCGACGGGCCCGTATCCAGTCCCTCAGCGCGCCCCGCCCGACCCCCAAATCCTCGGCCACCCCAGCGAGGGTGAGATCCGGACCGGACAGGTACAGCGCGACGGCGTCCGCCTTGAACTCCAGCGAGTAGAACTTCATCACCATAAAGAACACCTCTTCCTCAGCCCCAGGCCAGGGCCGGATCAAGGTGCCCACCACCCAGGGGGAAGCGCCCCCGACCACCCGGACGCCACCCGGCTGCTGATCACCGCCGACTCCGGTGGCTCCAACGATCCCCGCCGCTGGACATGGAAGAAGCTCCTGCACGCCTTCGCGCAGGAGAACGGGCTCGAGATCACGGTCTGCCACTCCCCGCCCGGCACATCGAAGTGGAACAAGATAAAACACCGGATGTGCTGCCACATCACCGCGAACTGGCGAGGACTGCCGCTGACCAGCGGGAATGGGGAAGCCCCACTGGAGTACTAATACTCCAGCAGCGTTTCGCTATCTGGTCTGGTCAGAGGCGTCGTCCGGAGTGTAGTTGGCTGATGGCGTGTCAGGGGCGGTGTTGGCAGACCGCCCCTCCAAGGAGTGGACTCGTCGTCGGTAGTGGCAGTGGCGGGCGACGGCCTGGCGCCTGCGTCGCCACTGCGACCAGCTCACCGCGTGGATGCGAAGTGGTGGGCGGGGTCGGTGGGCGGGGCGAGTTGCCAGGAGCCGGCGGACTTCCGCCACGGTGAGCGGAACCAAGGTGGAACCGTTTCTGCATCCCCTTTTGCGGCCGCCTGAGCCGCCGTGGCGGCGAGGAAGGTGTGGGCGAGCATCGCCAGGGTGATGTGCCGCATCCAACCGACGTAGCGGCGGACTTCGTAGTGATCCAGGCCGCATTCGTTCTTCGCGGCCTGGAAGCATTCCTCGATCGCCCGCCCGCGCCCGGCGACCTGCACCAGCCGTTCGACGCCGGTGCTCACCGGGGCATAACCCAGGTAGTAGGCGATCTCGTCGGGCCTGCTGATGCTGCTGCGGGCCAGCGCCCAGCGTTGATGTGTGGGCCTGTCGCCGTCGAACTCCTCGATCATGGGGAGCTGGACTGCCGCCCAGTGGTAGACGCGCGGGCCCTTGGCGCCGTCGCCGCACGAGCGTTTCTCCCACGCCTCCGGCGGCGCTTGTCTGAACAGGTGATCGATGCGGCCGAAGCGCGGCACCTGCTGGGACTTCGGGACGGCCAGCACGTAGCCAATGGCTGTCTCTTCCAGCATGCGGCGAAAGCGCCACTCCTGACCGTAGGCGGCATCCGCGGTCACCCAGGCGATCGGCAGCGGCGAGGCAATTGCACGCAGCACCATCGCCCTGGCCAGCTCTGGCTTGGTGCGAAACCGCGTTCGTCGGGGATCTTCGCGGCGCGGCAGCGTTCGCGGTCGTTGGTCCAGGACTTGGGCAGATACAGCTCGCGGTCCGCCAGGGCCCGGCCGCTGGTGGTGGTGTAGGCGGCGAAGACGCCGATCTGGCAGTTCTCGGTGCGGCCGGCCGTGCCGGAGTACTGGCGCTGGACGTCTGCGGAGGTGGTGCCCTTCTTGATGAAGCCGGTGTCGTCGAGGATGAGTACCCCGTCGTCCTCACCGAGTTTCTCAGCGACGTATGCCTGGAGGTCGTCGCGGATGTCGTCGGCACTCCAGGTGGCTCTGTTGAGCAGTCGCCGCAGGCCGTCGGGGGTGCGGTGGCCGGACGTCACACGCCCCAGGGCACAGGCCGGCGCCCAGCATGATCCGCAGGCATATGCGCCGCATCGAGACGTCCCGTGCGCCCCTTTGCGGAAGGTTGCCCGCGCAGCCATGCATCAGTCAAGCTGAAGGATGTACGAGTCGTGGATCATTCCCTTCCGAAACGCAAAGGGGCCGTCGGCGGTCCGGAGCCATCTGGCAGGAGCGGGCGCATCACGCTACAGGCGGCGCGGCTGCTGGAGTCGGTTGCGGGTCCGAAGGATGTACGGAATCTGGCGCCTGAGCGTCTGCCCCAACTCGCCTGGGAGATCCGGGCGTTCTTGGTGGAGAGAGTGTGCACGGCCGGGGGGGGGCATCTGGGGCCGAACCTGGGCGTGGTGGAGCTCACCCTAGCGCTGCACCGGGCCTTCGACTCGCCGTGGGACGCTCTGGTCTTCGACACGGAGCATCAGGCGTATGTGCACAAGCTGCCGACGAGGCGGAGGAAAGGTTTCGCCCGGCTGCGGCCGAGGGCCTGCTGTCCGGCGAGAGGGACAGGGCCGTGGTGGCGGTCATCGGGCGGACGGCGTGTGCACCGGGGCATGTGCCGAGGAAGCTGTGTGAGACCTGGAGGAGGATTCCCGTGGACTTCTTGGCGCGCCCGTACAGCGACAACTGTGCCCGTATCACAGAGGGCGCCCAGCACGCCCTGGTGGGATTGAGCCCGTTCAACAGCCACTACAAGCCTCATCTGGTGGAGGCACTAGTGGAATGGGCGGTGCGGAACTTCAAGCACGTGGACGTGTTCACTGCGGGCTTCGAGGCGGCACATACGCTGGTTGCCGCAGGCTTCGAACCGTCGGAGGCGGTGCGTCGGGTGAACCGGGCGGTTCGTCAGTTGTACGCTCCGGCGCGTCGGGCACTCGTTCGGTCGGGGCTGGCCGAGCCTGAGCGGCATCTGCATACCTGGACAGGGCTAACCAACCGGTATGCGTACGCGACGCTCAGAGAGAGGGTTCGTATCGCATATCGCACCGATCCAGCGGTGCGCAAGGCATGCCGGGCGGTCACACGGGACGCGGTGGGAGCGGTAGCCAAGGGGCCGGTCGGCGAACGTCAGGTGGACATCGGTGTCGGTTACGCCATCGCGGAGATGCCGTTGTTGATCGACAGCCCCTCGATTTTTAATGTCAGTTCCTCGGTCTTCGTCTACCACCGCCCTCTGGAACTGGCCCAGGTATTGCTGGACAGGCCTACCACTGGCTTGTGTCTGTGCCCGGAACAGGGATTCATCGTGGCCGAGGTACATCAGGAGGTGCAGTGATGACACAGATGCCCATGCCCGCCACCGAGCCCGAGCTGCCTCTGCGCTATCCCTTCGAGCCGGGCCCGTGGGGTACCCCGCCGCTGGTCGTGCACTGGGCGCGTCGGAACCACCCGGTGTGCCCGGTGGTCCTGCCCAGCGGCACTCAGGCGTGGATGCTCACACGGAAGGACGACATCGCAAAGGTGTTCGCCGACCGGCGCTTCTCCCGTGCCCTCGCCTTCGACGGAGCTCCGCGGATGGCGGGCGACGACTTCACGTCCGTGCCCGGCAGCGTCTTCAACATCGACCCGCCCGACCACACCCGGGTCCGTCAGGTCATCGCGCCCTACTACACACGCACCGGGGTGCAGCGGCACCGGCCGATGATCGAGGACCACGCGAAAACCCTGCTCGATAAGATGGCCTCTGGGCTCAACCCCGCCGATCTGGTGGAGACCTACGCAGATCCGCTGCCGCCCCTCGTCACCTGTGACAGCCTGAAGATCCCCACCAAGCTCCGGGCCAAGTTCATGAAGAATTTCAAGGTCCAGACAAATCTGGCTGTCACCCCGGAGAAGGTGGCTGCCGCCACCAAGCAGATCACTGCTTTCACCGGCGAGGTCGTGGCAGCCCGCCGTGAGGACGGGGACCGTGACGATCCCATTGGCGCCCTGATCACCGCCCACGAGCAGAAAATGATCAGTGAGGACGAGGTGCACGGCACGGCCAGCTACTTGTGCGTGACCGGGGTGGAGGCCCTGGTCTCCCCTTTGCTGACCGGGCCGCTCACCCTCCTGAGGCACCCCAAACAGTTGCGGGAGTGCATGAAGGAACCCGAGCTATGGCCCAAGGCCGTTGAGGAACTCCTGCGCTACCACCACAATGGCGTGCTTGGTCTGCCCCGCATCGCTCTGGAGGACGTGGAACTCCACGGAACCCTGATCCGCAACGGCGATGCGGTGTGCGCCACGATGCTCGGCGCCACCTGGGACGAAGCTCACTACCCCAACCCGGCAAAGTTCGACATTCACCGCACGACCGACGGCACCGCCACCTTCGGCGCTGGCCCTCACTTCTGCATCGGCGCCGCCTTCGCACGGCTGTTCCTGCAGATCGCCTGTCAGGCGCTGTTCACTCGCTTCCCCACCCTGCGTCTCGCGCTGGCCGAGAGCCGCATTCCCTGGCGGGAAGATCTCATATTCATCCGCCCCTCCAGCCTCCCCGTCACCTGGTAAGTCAGGAGTCGCATCATGGGCAAGGAATTCGACGACCTCGCCGAGGCCTATGAACGCACAGCCACCGACGACATGCCGTTCCGCCAATACATCGAGGCCCACACCTTCCTGGCTGCCCTCGGCGACATCACCGGCAAGCACGTGCTCGACCTCGGTTGCGGCAGCGGCCTGTACACCCGCCGCCTGCACAACCTCGGCGCCGCCAAGGTCACCGGCATCGACAATTCCGACGGCATGATCGACTATGTCCGCCGCCGTGAGGCCGCCGACCGGCTCGGCCTCACCTACCTCAGGCGAGAAGCAACCCATCCCGCACAGAGCGACCCTGAACTCGACGGTCAGTTCGACCTCGTCGCCTCTGTGTACGTCCTGTGCTACGCCCCTACCACCCAAGCGCTGGCCGGCTTCTGCACCACCGCCCGCCGAGCACTCCGCCCCACGGGGGGCCGGTTCGTCTTCGCCACCCTCAACCCCGACGTGGCCACCCAACCCGGCTACTACACCCACTACGGCTTCGACTTCGACATGGCTGACACCAGCCAGGACGGCGCAGAAGCACCCATGCGTGCCTGGATCCCCGCCCGCGAATTCCGCCTCACCCCCTACCGCTGGTCCCGCCGCGCCTACGAACAAGCCCTCCATCAAGCCGGATTCACCACTGTCAGCTGGATCCACCCCCGTGTCTCTCCCGAAGGGCTCGCCGCCTACGGCGGCGCCCACTGGGCCAACTACCTCAAGATTCCCCACGCTCTGGTGGTGGACTGCACGGCGTAAACCCCGTGACTAGGCAGTATTTCACATATAACCACTCAATGCCGCGAAGTTAATGGGCCACGGGGCCGTGGCTATCATTGGTTGGGGTGCGATCCGGTAGGTGCCGGGGACGCCCTTGACGAGTCGGCCCCGGCTGGCCCAGGCAGACAACTGTACGTAGAACCTGTGCAGTGCGTCGTGCGGGTTCCGGGGCCTGCTGCAGGATGACCTGCACGATCTGCCGGCGAGTCACCGTTGGCGCCATGTGGCCGGTCTGCTCTGGGGATCGCGGTACGGCAGGCCGCCGACCGGGGGCGAGGGCCGGGGGTTTCCTGTCCGGTTCGGATGGTGGCTCATGGACGGTCACCTCGACCGTGATCATGCTGGTGTTGGTCAGTGGCCTGTGGTCGTCCGGGCGACGGTTCCATGCCTGGTAGCGGCAGGCGTCCGCCTTGACGATCCGGGCACGGAAGCGTGCCCGCCGGGCCGGGAGGAGATCCGCCAGGACAGCCCTTCCGATACAGCCCACCAGGTCCGCCTGGTCATTCGCGGCCGGGACGAGGACGCCGTCGGCGGTGATGACGGTGTCCCTGGCCGTCTCGAGCGTGATGGTGAAGGAGGCCCGGTTGGGGTCAACGCCGGGGCAGGTCTATACAGCGGTGACCATGGTGTGCCGGATCGTCTGGTAAAGCGTCAGGAGGGTCCATACCTCCTGCTCGATGTGGCACGGACGTACCAGCACCAGGGCGGGATCGGTGCGGTGGCCGGTCAAGGTGGTGATCAGCCGGTACCGGTCAGCGGTGATGCTTGCATCCGCGCCGTTCGCCTTCACCTCAGCTTCGATCACCCGAAGCCGCAGGCCGGAGATCTGGGTGAGATAGGAGCTGTCACTCAGTACCGCGAGAACGGGCGGACGTTGGTAGGAGCGGCAACGGGACAGGAACTGGCTGCCGGTGGCGGCCACAGCTTCCAGGAAGTAGTTGCTGTCGAAGCCGCGGTCCGCCAGCAGGAGCATGTCACGGTCGAGCTTGTGCAGCAGGCGGGCGGCGCAGGCGGTCTCGCTCGTCTGGGCCGGACCGAAGACTGCCCCAGCACATCCGTCTACCGGCCTCCACGAGCGCCATCAGCGTCATCGTGGGGGCCCGCCGGGCCCAGCCGGGACCCTAGCTTGCCGAGCCAACTACGGTTGCGCTCGTGGTCGGGATCCTTCAGCGAGCCGCATCCGTCGAAGGCGACGGTCCGCCACCGCTGGTACCGGACGCCAGGCGTCGACGGCTGCGCCAGCGGGACCGCCAGCGTCTCAGACAGTGCCTTCAAGTGGGCCGCGCCAATCCGCCGCACAGGTCCCGCAGCGCCTTTCTCCGACGGGACCGGGATCACCAACCCACTCAGTCG
>NZ_JBHYJH010000293.1:0-6874 GCF_042740445.1 Streptomyces sp. NPDC059003
CCTGCACCGAGCCGGGAGATCACAGCCCTGAACGGGGCTTCTCAGACACCCACTACCGACTTCGGTTGATTAGGGTGACGTTGGGGCATCGAGGGCGAGACCGGTGCCGGTGATGAAGCCGTCGAGGGTGCCGGGCCGGTATTGGAGGCGTTTGAGCCGGTTGGGGTCTGTCCAGTGAACGGGGTTTCTGGAGTTGTTAGTGGTTCAGCTGTGGGCGGCGGAGAGTCGGCCGTCGAAGGTGATCTCGAAGGCGTTGAGGGCGGTCTTCCAGCGTTGTGACCAGCGTTTGCGGCCCTGGCCGGTGGGGTCCAGGCTCATGACGGCCATGTAGACGCACTTGATCGCTGCCTGCTCGTTGGGAAAATGTCCGCGGGAGCGGACGGCCTTGCGGATCCGCGTGTCACCGCCTCGATGGCTTTCGTGGTGCACACAACTCGCCTTATCTCGGTGTCGAATTGGAGGAAGGTAACGAACTCGGCCCAGACGTTCTCCCACAGCTTCACGATCGCCGGGTACTTCTTCCCCCAGGTCTCGCCGAACTCCAGGAACTTCTCCTCGGCGACGTCCTGGGTCGGCGCCGTGTAGACGGGCTTGAGCGCCTTGGAGATATTGTCCCAGTCCTGGCGGGCCGCGTAACGGAACGACGCCCGCAGCAGATGAACGACACAGGTCTGCGTGATCGCCTGGGGCCAGACCGTCCCGATCGCGTCCGGCAGGCCCTTCAGACCGCCGCAGACGACTATGCAGACGTCATCCACGCCCCTGGTCTTGATCTCGGTGAGGACCTGGAGCCAGTACTTGGCGCCCTCACCGCCGTCGCCGGCCCACAGACCGAGGATCTCCCGGGTGCCCTCGACCGTGACCGCGAGCACGACGTAGATCGGCCGGTTGGCGACCTGACCATCCCTCAGCTTCACGTGCACACAGTCGATGAACAGCACCGGATAGACCGAGTCCAGCGGCCGGTTCTGCCATTCGTGCATGCCGTCGATCACCTTGCCGGTGATCGTGGAGATGGTTGTCTTGGACACCTCGGCGCCGTAGACCTCCTTCAGATGTGCGGAGATCTCGCCGTGGGTCAGACCGCGGGCGGACAGTGAGAGGACCATCTCGTCGACGCCGTTCAGATGCCGCTGTCGCTTCTTGACGTTCTGCGGCTCAAACGAGCTGGACCGGTCCCGGGGCAGCTCAATCTCGACCGGCCCGACGTCGGTGATCACGGTCTTGGAACGGGTGCCGTTGCGGACGTTGCCGCTCTCGGTCCGTTCGTGCCTCTCGGGCCCGAGGTGATCAGTGATCTCACCTTCGAGAGCGGACTCGAGGATCCTCTTCGTCAGCTGCTGCAGCAGCCCGCCCTCACCGGTCAGCTGGATACCGTCGGCCTTCGCCCTGCCCACCAGCTGGCTGATCAGCTGGTCGTCCAGAGCGTCCGTTTGCCCCAGCGGGCTTCACTTCCTCGACGGCATCAGCCGAGACGGTCACGTCTGTCATCAGGTGTCACTTCCTGCTCGAAGATGCACCGTTGACCGTACAGACCCGACCTCAAGGCCGCCAAGCGCCTCATCTCCCAGGCCGGCGGCGGCTTCCCCGGCGCCTTCACCGTGCTGGAGCAGACCACCAGCGCCGTCGCGCTCGCGGCCCGCAGCGCAGGTCTGATGGTGACCGACTGGTACCAGCCTTGCCGCCGCGCGCACCCCGCTGCTCGCTGCACCTACACCGATGACCGCATGGGCGAGCACTACGACGTGCGGTACGCGGAGCGGGTCGCGGCCGACAACCCGCCCATCGCTCATGCCTGGGTGCACGGCACGCGCTCGTCGGTCCAGCACTTCGACGCACTGGACGATCCCGCCGTGCTGCTGCTCACCGACGCCCCCTCGCTCAGCCTCGGGCTGCTCGCCATCAAGGCGGCGAAGCTCGCCCCGGCCACCACGTACGGCTCGCACCTGCACCTGACCGGGCGCGGCGGTGACAACGTCTTGGACGCCCTGCCCATGTCGGTGATCGACCAGTACCGCGCCGGGCACCGCCTCGCTGCCGTTGGCCGGACTGCCCGGCTCGCGCGTGCCCGCCACACGGCGCTGTGGCCGATGCTGCGGCAGGCCGCACGCACGCAACAGAGCAGCCAGCCCCGGGCATTGAGAGCCCTGGCCGAGTTGATCGGCGGGCCCGGCGTGCTGCGGCATCCCAGTTGGGCCCCGCCGTGGGAGATGCTGAGCTGGTGTGGCATCACTGCGGCCGCCACCTGGCTCACCCGGGCCGGACGAGCTGTGGTGGCCGAGCTGGTCGCCACCCGTTCCGAAGCCGCCGCCCCGGACGTGCATCCAGGCGCCCTGCACGAACGCCTGGCCCTGGAGCACATGGGCGGAGGACGCGCGGGCTTCGACCAGATCGCCCGCCAGCAATGGCACCTGCCCATCCACGTCCCGCTCCTGGACACCCCAGTGGTCGACGCCTGCCTCGCGCTTCCCGGTTACGAGCGCTTCCAGCCGGGCGACTACAAGCCGCTGGCCCGTGCCGCCTTCACCGGGCACGTCCCCAACTTCCTCCTCCAGCGGAGCACCAAGACGGCGTTCACCGGCAGCCTGTACGCCGGCCTACACACCAATGCCCCGACCCTGCGCCGCATCCTCACCACATCCCGCATCGCCCAGGCGGGCTTACTCGATCCGGCGGCGGCCACCGCCGCTGCTGGACGGCGCCGCCCGCGGCGAGCTCACCCCGCTCGCGGCCCTGCACACGCTGATCGTCACCGAGCTGTGGCTCGCCACCCTGCCCACCGCCTGCGACACCTGGTGGGAGAAGACCCCCGCTCACAAGGCCCAGGAGGCAACGCCATGAGGAACACAATCGGCATCTACGCGGCCACCAGCACGGAGGACGTCGCGTTGATGGACGTCCGGACCGGCCGGGGCCAGTGGAGGTTCCTCGACCCGATCGGCGACGATCTGTGGCGGACGATCACCGATGGCGCCACACCGGCTGATGCGATCGAGAGGGTCCCCGGCTGCTGGTCGAGCCGCGGCGCCGATCCCCAGCAAGTCGCACCGATCTCACCGCGCTGGTCGAGGAGTTGGAACGCGCCGACCTGCTGCACTCCACCCCGCGCACCGCCCACCTTGAGCACCCCGAGGTGCGATTCGCTGCCCCCGTCCCGACGGGTGTGCTGCAGCGGCTGGCCGGGCACGCCGGGCTGCTCCTGGCGCTCGTCCTGCTCCGGCTCCTGACGATCCGCGCCGCCATCGCCACCGCGCGCTTCGCCGCCCGCCTTCCTGGACGCCGCGCCACCGCCGAGGAAGCGGAGGCCGCTCACGCCGCCGTCGATCGCGCCGCCCACCGGCGGCCCGGCCGCGCCGCCTGCCTGGAGGAGTCCCTCGCCGCGTATCTTCACCGCCGCGTTCACCGGGCGCCAGGTGCGCTGGGCAATCAGCGCCCGCTTCACCCCACAAGGCGCGCACGCGTGGATTGAGGCCGAGCAGACCATTGTCGGCCAGGGCGAGACCGACCGTGTCTGGCCCTACATCGCCGCGCTCCAGTTAGCGGCCTGATGCCGCCGAGCAAGACCATCCGCGCATTCGCCCCCCGCGCCCCTCGGCCGAGTCCGATACTGGGGCAGTGACCGCACGACCGACGCTGATGACAGCCAAGGAGGCCCCCGCGCTCGTGACCATGGCGCTCGCCGACTCCGCCATCGACCTCGCCGTGACCCTGGGGATGTCGCTCGCGCTCCGCGAGGGCCTGCACACCACAGTCCTCACCGCCCTCTCCCGCGGGGACTACCACCCGGCCGTGGACGATGTACCCGGGCACCTGACCTACCGGGACGGCGACCAGATCCGCGTGGCCGTGCTCTCCCCGGAGTCCGAACTCCTCCTGCGCGCCTACCTGGAACGATGAACTCCACCCAGCAAGAAGCCGGTTGAAAAGGCGTCCACTCAGGACGTACGACTCGCACTGGAATTCGCCACCCTTCGCTGCCGTGTCCACCCGTATGGGTGACGCGTTGCCCAGGATGTGACCGACACTCAAGCACGCAGCGGCTCCCACGAGAACTCTGCAACTCCAGCCCCCGAGCGGCTCCGTCGCCTGCCATGACCCCGGCGCCGACCGCCCAAGGACGTGGAGACGCTGCCGCAGTACATGGTCAGCGCCGAACGCCACGACAACGCCCTGGCTGACGACTTCACCACCATCGCCCGGCGCCTGCCCGCCCTGTCGATGACCGCACTCCGCCTCGCCTGGGACGCCGACAGGCGCGCCGTCCTCCTCGCCGCCGTGCTGCAGCTGGCCACCGGCGCCATCACCGCAATCGGCCTGTACGCCACCCGCGGCACCCTCGCCCCGCTGTTCGCCCCCGGGCCGATCGCCGAACGCATTCAACACGACGCGCCCTCCCTCGCCGCGTACGACGACTCGCCTGGTGCGACCACAGCGAGGCCGCCAACCGGGCCTCCAAGGACGCTCACTTGATGACTGCTGACCTTTCCGGTGTGGTGTCGCGTCCGGTTGGCGGATGGCCAGCCCTGTCTCGGTCAGGCAGCCAGTGATGAGGTGAGGTCGGCGTTAGATCTTGCGCAGACCGGTGCGGACGGTCTCGATGAGGTGATGGACGTCCGTGAACGCGACGTTGGCCGCCGTGCACCGCAGCAGCGACCAGATGCCTTTGACCGGATTCACTTCCGGTGCATAGCTGGGCAGGGGGGCCGCCGCGGAGCTGGTATCAGAGCGGCGCGCCATCGGGGAAGATGACCGCGAGGCGGTCGGCGCGGGCCTTCTCCTCCTGTCGGTACAGCTCGTGCAGCCGGTCGACGGAGTCGGCCACGCCCAGCAGCCCGGCCATCTCGCGAATGGACTCCAGCTCGCCGGAGGCCAGTTCGCCGTCCGCGTCGCAGGCCCGGATGGCGTCGAAGACGAGGGCCCTGCGGCTGGCGTCAACCACGGGCTCACGCAACACCAGCTCCGTCAACTCGTCGTCCGCCGGATAGGTTTCCAGTCGCTGGATGAGTTCCGGATCGCCGCCCAGGGCTGCGCAGTATCCGAGTACCCAGTTCCGCTCTTCGGCGGAGACGGCGCCATCGCCCTTCGCGCAGACCAGCAGACTCCTCATGTACGCATCGAAGTCACCGGCCGAGGGCTTCGTGTCGAATCCCCAGTCGTGCTTGAACAGCCATGCGTCACCGCGCAGACGGGCCTGGGAGGCAAGAGTCGCACTATCCATTGACATACCGCTCCTTCGTGTTCTATTCCGGTATCCGCAGTGGATACCGGGTAGTTGGAGCATGTTCCGGGGGAGCCTCTTCCAGTCTCACACGTCAGGATGAACCAGAGGGCGCATAGTTGACGCCCAGCTTTCCGGTGCTAGTGCTGCGTTCCTCATAGGACGTACGCATAGCGACGCCTGCGTGTGCGAGTGGGAGGGGCCGGGTGCCCCCAGACCCAGGGGCGGGCACGGGCGTTGAGCTGGGCGGTGGCCAGTTTCGGTGGCGGGGCGATGTCGTGGGGATTGCAGAAGGAATGTCCGGCCAAGGCGGCCTTGCGGAACAACCGCCACCAGCCCTCCCGCAGGTTGAGCCAGCAGGCCCCGACCGGAATGAACGCGTGATGGATGCGCGGATGGTCTTCCAACCAAGCCCGCGTGGACACGCTGCGGTGCGCAGACAAGTTGTCGGTGACGATCCAGATCGTCTCGGCGGGATTGGCCTTCTCGACTCGCTCCAGGAACTGTTGGTAACAGACGCTGCTGCGGGAGGGTGCGGTCATGGTGAGCTCGTGACCGTCGCGGATCCGCAGCCCGCCGAAGACCCAGGTCTTCTCCGGCCCGCGGCCGTAGTCGAGTTCGGACTTGATCCGGTGGCCGTCAGGTGACCAGGCCGGTGCGGGTGGGAAGGTGCGTGGGATCACCGGACCGAGTTCGTCGGCACAGATGACCGTGGCGGTGGGCTGGTGTACAGGCCGATGATCCTCGTCCTTTTGGGGCGAAGTCCGGGTCGACCGACCGTGTCCAGGACCGGGGACGGCGCCAGCGCACCCCCTCGGCCAGCAGGATCCGACGGACCTGGGACCTTCCGACCTGGATTCCCTCGGCACGGGCAGCGGCAGCCAGCGTGGACAAGGTCCACTCCGCTGGGCCCAACTCGTCCGGCGCCCACAGCTCGCCGACGGGCTCCCAGCGCAGCCTGCCCGGCGGCACCTCCGCACCAACGCGATGATGCGGGAGCGTTCCTGTTCGCTGATCCGGCGCTTGCGGCCCTGCCCGCCCAGGTCCTCTAGTCCCGCAACGCCACGGCAGTTGAAGCGGTGCAGCCAAAGTCGCACGGTCTTGGCACTACACCTCAGTGTGCCCGCGATCGTCGGCACCCGCTGTCCGGACCAGCTCAGCTGAACCATGCGGGCCCGGACCGACAGGTCGCGCGGCGCCTCCGGGCCCGTACCAGCCGGTTCACGATCTTCTGCTCTTCCGCGTCGCGGCCGGGCCGCGCCCACAGCACCATCGCTCAGCACCCACCCCGAGCATCCGCACCGCCCCGCTACCAGCACATTTACCCGCCCAAACGGGAACGCAGCATTAAGGGCCTGTCCGGTGAGTCCGGCGCTCTTCGCTGTGTAGAAGGTAGGGCCGGATAGCACGGCGCCGGGCCTGATGGCCCCTGGCGGGCAGGAACGTGGTGCGCAACGTTCGAAGTACACGAGGATAGCGCCTTCCAGCTGCTTCGGCGGGAGGTAAAAGCCCTCGTGAGGGGATCGCTTAGGCAGTCAGGCAATGGCCGTCAGCTTGCGGGAGTAGCTGCGGCCGTGTGCCTGCGGGGCCGGTGGTTCCCTGGGCCTGCGGGCGCATCCCCGGCCGCTTGGTCCTTGGGGTGCGGGGCTGGCCGCG
>NZ_JBHYJH010000294.1:0-6801 GCF_042740445.1 Streptomyces sp. NPDC059003
CTCTGGTTTCGGTGAAGGGGCGGGCATGGGGGCTCCCAGCCGGGCCCCCACCCGCATTGCACAGCACGCAACACCCTTTGCGCAGAGCGATATCGAAGGGGCACCATGCCCCCATGGACTCCGTGCTCGACCTCGCCCCCGTCATCCCCGTCGTCGTCGTGGACTCCGCCGAGGCCGCCGTACCGCTCGCGCGGGCGCTCGTCGCGGGGGGCCTGCCCGCGATCGAGGTGACCCTGCGGACCCCGGCGGCCCTGGACGCGATCCGGGCGGTCGCGGCCGAGGTCCCGGACGCGATCGTGGGCGCGGGCACCGTCATCTCGGCGCGGAACGTCGAGGACGCGGTGGCGGCGGGCGCCCGTTTCCTGGTCAGCCCCGGCTGGACGGAGGCGCTGCTCGACGCGATGCGGGGGTCGGGCGTGCCGTTCCTGCCGGGCGTCTCGACCACGTCGGAGGTCGTGGCGCTGCTGGAGCGCGGCGTGCGCGAGCTGAAGTTCTTCCCGGCGGAGGCGGCAGGCGGCACCGCGTATCTGAAGTCGCTCGCGGGCCCGCTCCCGCAGGCCCGCTTCTGCCCGACCGGCGGCATCTCCGCCGCGTCCGCGCCGTCGTACCTCGCGCTGAAGAACGTCGGCTGTGTCGGCGGCAGTTGGATGCTCCCCGCCGACGCGGTCGCCGCCGGGGACTGGGCGCGGGTCGAGTCCCTGGCGCGCGAGGCGGCCGCGCTGCGCTGAGCGCGGGGCTCAGCGCAGGTGGGCGGTGTCGTTGAGGAGCCGCACGCTGGCGTTGCCGTCCGCGTAGTACGCGACGGCGGACAGCGAGGCCGCCGACAGCTCCATGCGGAACAGCGCCTCGGGCGGCGCGCCGAGCGCGAGCCGTACGAGGGTCTTGATGGGCGTGACGTGCGTGACGAGCAGCACGGTGCGGCCCGCGTACGCGGCGAGCAGCTTGTCGCGCGCCGCCGAGACGCGGCTCGACACCTCGGCGAAGGACTCGCCGCCGGGCGGCGCGACCTTCGGTGAGCCGAGCCACGCGGTGAGCTCGTCGGGCTGGCGCTCGCGCACCTCGGCGAAGGTGAGGCCCTCCCACTGCCCGAAGTCGGTCTCGCGCAGCCCCTCTTCGAGGTGTACGTCGAGGCCGAGCCGGGCGGCGACGGTGCGGGCGGTCTCCTGGCAGCGCAGCAGCGGCGAGGAGACGACGGCCTGCACGGTGCCGCGTGCGGCGAGGGCGGCGGCGACGCGTACGGCCTGCTCACGGCCGATGTCCGACAGGGACGGATCACTGCCGCCGCTGCCGGAGAAGCGCTTCTGGGGGGTCAGCGGGGTCTCGCCGTGCCGCAGGAGTACGAAGGTCGCCGGGGCTCCCAGGTCTGCGGGCGCGGCCCACCCCACGGGCGGGGTGACGGTCCCGGCAGCGGCGCCACTCCCTCCGGCGACACCGGCCGCGACGGACCGCGCGGCCCGCGCATCGGCCGCGTCCGGGCCCTTTGCCGGGCGGGCTCCCACGTCGCGGGCCGCGCCCGTACCGACGCCCGCGCCAGCGGCGGTGTCCACGGACGCACCGGGGCCGGCGAAGCTCACGGCCCCACCAGCAGCCGCTCCAGCTCCAGCGTCCGCGCCCTCAGCCGTGCCAGCCGTAGCCGCGGCGCTCTCGTCCTCCGCTCGGCGCGCGGCGGAGCCGCCGAACGCCGCCCGGCCCGCCGCGACGGCGTCCGCGTCCGCCCCACGACGCCCACCGGCAGCAGCACCCGCCGCACCGGCCAGCGCCGCCCGGGCCTTCGCCGCCCCCGCCGCCGCGTCGCCGGGTGGACCGGCCGGAGGCAGGTCAGCAGGGCCCGCCAGGTCCGCCGTCGACTGTGACGGCGACCATGCCTCGCCCCGCTTCCCCGCGTCCATCGCCTCGTTGGCCAAGCGGTCCGCGTGCTTGTTCTTCTCGCGCGGGATCCACTCGTACGTCACCTGGGGCGCGGGCAGGATCCGGGCCGCCTCGGCCGCGAGGGGCTTCATGTCGGGGTGCTTGATCTTCCAGCGGCCCGACATCTGCTCGACGACGAGCTTGGAGTCCATGCGGACGTGCACGGTGGCCGTGGGGTCGAGGTCGCGGGCCGCCTTCAGGCCCGCGATGAGGCCCTTGTACTCGGCGACGTTGTTCGTGGCGACGCCGACGTACTCCGCGGTCTCGACCAGGGTCTCCCCGGACGCCGCGTCGATGACGACCGAGCCGTAGCCCGCGGGCCCCGGGTTGCCCCGGGAGCCGCCGTCGGCCTCGACGATGAACTCCCGCACCGCCGCCGCCCCTTACAGGCCGGACTCGGCGGTGCGCACCAGGATGCGGCTGCAGTTCTCGCAGCGGACGACCTTGTCGGGCGACGCCGCCTTGATCTCGTTCACCTCGGTGATGTCCAGCTCCAGGCGGCAGCCCTCGCAGCGCCGCTGGTGGAGCTTGGCCGCGCCGATGCCGCCCTGCTTCACGCGCAGCTTGTCGTAGAGGCCGAGCAGGTCGGCGGGGACGGAGCCCGCGACGACCTCGCGCTCCTTGGTGACCGTGGCGGCCTCGCGGTCGAGCTCCTCCTGCGCGGCGTCCCGGCGGCCCGTGGCGTCGTCGATCTTCGCCTGGACGGAGGCGACCCGGCCGGTGAGCTCGGCGACGCGCTCCTGCGCGGACTCGCGGCGCTCCATGACCTCGAGGACGACGTCCTCCAGGTCGCCCTGGCGCTTGGCGAGCGAGGCGATCTCCTTCTGGAGGTTCTCCAGGTCCTTGGGCGAGGTGATCGCGCCGGAGTCCAGGCGCTGCTGGTCGCGGGCGGCGCGCTGACGCACCTGGTCCACGTCCTGCTCGGCCTTGGTCTGCTCGCGGGAGCAGTCGCTGTCCTCGGTCTGGGCGGCGACGAGCAGGTCGCGCAGCTGGTTGAGGTCCTTCGTCAGCGACTCGATCTCGGCGTGCTCGGGCAGCGACTTGCGCTTGTGCGCGAGCTGCGCGAGGCGTACGTCCAGGTCCTGGAGGTCGAGGAGACGGATCTGGTCGGCGGGCGCGGCGTTCAGTTGGGGGCTCCAAGGTTGCTAGCGGTTGCTGGGGAGGACGCCGCGTGGGCGGTCCAGGGGTCGGTGACCATCTTCGAGACGTGGACGCGAAGGCCCCATCCGTGCCGGTCGGAGATCTCGTCGAGCTGCGCGGCCGCCAGCTCGCACCACGGCCACTCGGTGGCCCAGTGCGCGGCGTCGAGCAGCGCGAGCGGCGCCTGTGCGCGGGCCTCCGACACCGGGTGGTGGCGCAGGTCGGCGGTGAGGAAGGCGTCGACGCCCGCGGCGCGCACGGCGTCGAAGAGGCTGTCGCCGGAGCCGCCGCTGACGGCGACGGTCCTGATGGTCCGCTCCGGGTCGCCCGCGACGCGGACGCCCTGTGCGGTGGCGGGCAGCCGCCGCGCGGCCCGCGCGGCGAACTCGGCGAGCGGCAGCGGGTGTTCGAGCTCGCAGATCCGGCCGAGGCCGCGGCGGCCGCTCGCGTCGGTCGGGTCCGGTACGAGGGGTCGTACGACGCGGAGGCCGAGCGCGCCCGCGAGGGCGTCGCTGACGCCCGGGTCGGCGGTGTCGGCGTTGGTGTGCGCGACGTGCAGCGCGATGTCGTTCTTGATCAGGTCGTGGACGACGCGGCCCTTGAACGTCGAGGCCGCGACCGTCGTCGTACCGCGCAGATACAGCGGGTGGTGCGTGACGAGCAGGTCGGCGCCGAGCCTCACCGCCTCGTCGGCGATGTCCTGGACCGGGTCGACGGCGAACAGGACCCGGGAGACCTCCGCGTCCGGGTCGCCGCACACCGTGCCGACGGCGTCCCACTGCTCGGCCCGCTCGGCGGGCCACAGAGCGTCAAGGGCGGCGATCACTTCAGACAGACGGGGCACAGAAGAAAGGCTACCTTCCCCCTGCGCCCCTCCGGCCCTGGGTGACGTACACCCAGGACCGGCCGACCCGCTACTTGACCAGGTGGCCGCGCAGGTCGTCCAGGACCGAGTCGGCCGCCGTCACGCCGAGGCCCAGGTACCAGGTCTCGTCCGGGACGTCCTTGGCCCGGCCCTTCTTCACGGCGTCGAGCTTCTTCCACAGGGGGTTCTTCTCGGCGCCCGAGCGGCCGGTCTTCTTGGCGTCGCCGTAGACGCCGGTGAAGATCCAGTCGGCGTCGGCCGAGTCGATCTTCTCCGGGCTGATCTCGGTGGCCAGGTCGTTGACCTGCTGGTTCTTGGGGCGCGGCAGGCCGACGTCCTGGAGGATCGTGCCGATGAAGGACGCCTTGGCGTAGAGGCGGATGCGGTCCGGCATGTAGCGGAGCATCGTGACGGTCGGCTCCTTGGGGCCGATGTCCTTGCCGAGGGCCTTCGCCTTCTTCTCGTACGCGCCGAGCTTGGCCTCGGCCTCGGCGGTCCTGTCGAGGGCGGCGGCGTTGAGGAGGTAGTTCTCCTTCCACGTGAAGCCGGGGCGCACGGAGAACACGGTGGGGGCGATCTTGGAGAGCTGCGGGTAGAGCTTGGCGGCGCGCAGCTCGCTGCCGAGGATCAGGTCGGGCTTGAGGTTCGCGATCGCCTCGAGGTTGAGCGCGTTGATGGTGCCGACGTCCTTGGGGCTGCCCGCGTCCTTCTTCAGGTAGCCGGGGATGCCGTCGTCGCCCTCGGTGGGCGCGTAGCCGACGGGCTTGACGCCGAGCGACACGACGTTGTCGAGCTCGCCGACGTCGAGGACCACGACGCGCTTCGGCCGCTGCTTGAGCTCGGTCTTGCCCAGGGCGTGGGTGAGGGTGCGCGGGAACTGGCCGGGCTTGGCCGTGGTGCCCATCTTCGCGGTCTTCTCGGCGGCCTTCGCGAACTCGTCGCCGCCCTGCGCGACGGCCTTGCTGCCGCTGCCGTTGTCGGACTTGCCCTTGTCGTCGCCGCCGTCGCCGCAGGCGGAGAGGGCGAGCGCGCCGGCCACGGCGAGAGCGAGGGCGGCGGTGCCGCGGCGTCGTATGGACATCGGTACTCCGGTTTACTCCAGGAAAGCGCGCACCCAGGGTGCACTTAGGTTTGCCTAACCATAAGCGCCGCCTCCCCCACCCAGCACATTCGCCCCCGCGTTCTCAGGCGAACCGGGACAGCGCCACACGTACGCGTGAAGCGGAGGGCCTCGGATGCCACGCCAATGCGTACGAAAACTAGCGTCGCGCCAGGAGGTGACCCCAGATGACAGCCCCCGTGGTCGAGCCCCCGCCCCCCACCCCCCTCCCCGACGTGGTCGCGCTGCTCGGCGCGGCGGACGGCACCGGCGCGGTGGAAGGGGAGGAAGCGGAGGGGGGACGCATCACCGCCGACGGCGCGTACGCGGCGCGGCTCGCGCAGTCCGGCGGGTGCTGGTACCCCGAGCGCTGGACCCTCGACTCCGCCGAGCCGTACGCCGTGCCGCTGCCCGGGCACCAGCCCGAGGAGCCCGGCACGGATGTGCTGCCGCTGGCCGACGGGCGCGTCCTGGTCCACCGGCGCGCGGCCGGGCGCCATGTCTTCGCGCTCCTCTATCCCACCGGGCCGAGCACCGGCGAGGTGCCGCTCGGCGGGGTCGAGTGCGAAGGGGCCGAGCTGACGCTGCTTCCGCCCGCGCCCCGTGGCGCGTACGCGTACGCCCTCGCCGCCGGGCCCCGCTCGACGGCCGTCTGGCTGATCGCGGGCGGCTCCTTCGGGCCCGAGCACCTCGCCGAGATCCCCGGCCGCTGCACCGGCGGCGTCTGGCTCGACCGGACGAACCGGATGCTCGCCGTCGACCGCGAGCTCGACGGGCGCACCAAGACCGTGGCCGTCGACCTGGAGCGCGGCGGCGAGGTGTCGCCCCTGCTCCAGATCGCGGACGACAGCGACGACCGCCTGCTCCTCGCCGACGCCGACAGCGGCCTCCTCCTCATCCGCTCCGACGCGCCCGGCGAACCACGCCTGGGCTGGGGGGTGTTGGGCAGTACGCTCCCGGTCCGCTTCCCCGAGTGCCTGCGGATGGCGGGCCGCGCGGTGACGCCGTTCGCGATCCAGCCCGGCCAGGTCCTGACGCCGGAGGGCTGCGCGGTGGCCCTGTGGGTACGGGAGCGCGACTGTGCGGCCGAGCTGTACGCGTGGCGCCCCGCTGACCGGCGGGTCCATCAACTCGCCCCTCCTGACGGCTGGTTGCCGGGCGTCGGCCGCTGGACTCCGTCCGGGGTGCTGCGGCTGCCGTATGCGACGGGTGCGGTGCCGTGCGGGGTCGCGCAGGTGCGGGTGCCTGTGCGGGCGAGGGCCGGGGGTGGGGGTGGGCGTGGGGCGAGGAAGGACGGGGGACGTGGTGATGCTCCCCGGGCCGCGCGGGTCGCGGCCCGGGTGGCGCGGCCCGTTCCCCTTCAACAGGCACCCCTGGGCGGGCGTGGGGCCTCCGGTTAGACTCGCCCGGCTGTACGAACGATCTTTGTTACGGGGTGAGTTTCATGACGACTGAGACCAGTACGGATGTGGCTGTCGAGCCGCGGGAGCCGGTTTTTTCCTCTGTCGAGGGGGATGTCCCCGGGGCGGGGCGGCACCGGGGGCCGGTGGCGGACCATGACGAGGAGGGGGCGCCGCGGGGGCGTCATCGCCGGGAACCCTCTCCCACACAGTCCCGCTGACGCCGGGGGCTTGTCCTCCCCCACCCACCCGCCCTCACTCGTATGGGGCTTCGCCCCTTTCCCCTTTTGTCGCCGCTCCGCGGCTCGTCCTCAAACGCCGGACGGGCTGGATACCCCCCGCCCACCCGCCCCTGGGAGGGGGCGGGTGGGCGGGGAATGCGAGCGCGG
>NZ_JBHYJH010000295.1:0-6718 GCF_042740445.1 Streptomyces sp. NPDC059003
GCGCAGGTGCGGTCTTCGGGGTCGATGATGGTGGAGTAGGTTTCGGCGCCGATGACGAGGACCTGGTGGTGTGCCTGGGCGCGGATAGTGGCTGAGGCCATGCTCAGGGCGTAGAGGAAGCCGGAGCAGACGGCGGCCAGGTCGAATGCCGGGGCCTGGTCGAGTCCCAGGCGCCAGGCCACGTGGGGTGCGGTGGCGGGGCAGCGGTGGTCGGGGGTGGTGGTCGCGACGATGACCAGATCGACGGTGGTGGTCTGGGCGGATGCCAGGGCCAGCCGTCCTGCGGTGACGGCGAGGTCCCCAGTGCTGATTCCCGGATCGGCCCAGTGCCGGCTGGCGATCCCGGTGCGCTGGCGGATCCACGCGTCGCTGGTGTGCAGGCTGTCCTGCAACTGCGCGTTGGTGATCCGGCGTGCGGGCAGGCAGGCGCCGAGTCCGACGATGACAGCGGCGGGGGCAGGCATCCCGGCATCCTTTCGAACGGGGCGCTGGAGGGGCTCAGTCGGCGAGCAGGCCACCGTCGGCGGTGACCACTGTGCCGGTGATGTGTGCGGCGGCGTCGGTGAGCAAGAAGAACGCGGCGTCGGCGATCTCCTCGGGGGCGGCCCATCGGCCCAGCGGCACGCGCTGCAGCACGGTGTTGGACGGGCCGGGGCTGGCCCAGAGCGTGTGCGTCATCCGGGTGCGGGTCCAGCCGGGGCACAGGGCGTTGACGCGGATGCCGTCGCTGCCCCAGGCAGCAGCGAGGGCGTAGGTCAGGGCGATGAGTTCGGCCTTAGATGCGGCGTACTGCGCGGCGCTGGGGAAGGCGCGCAGGCCCGATACCGAGGCGATGTTGACGATGGCCCCGCCGCCGCGGGAGCGCAGGTGAGGGGCGGCCGCGGTGCAGATCTGCGCGGGGATTTCCAGGTTGATGGCTAGGGTTTCCCGCCACAGCCGCGCAGTGAGCCGCTCGGCAGCCACCGCGCGGCACAGCCCCGCGGCGTTGACCACGATGTCCAGGCGTTGCAGGCGTCCGGCGCTTTCCTGGACGACGTGGGCAGCGGCACCTGGGCGCGTCAGGTCGGCGGGGATGATGCCTACGTAGGCCCCGTGGGCGCGCAGTTCACCGGCCCTGTCGGCGAGTTGGGGCGTATTGCGGTCGGTCAGGATCAGGTCCGCGCCCGCGCCGGCGAGCACAGTGGCGATGGCCTGGCCGATGCCTCCGGCCGCGCCCGTGAGCAGAGCGCCGTGGCCCTCCAGCGGGCGCGGCTGGGCGCGGCGACCTCCTATACCCGGGCGCGGGCTGCCGGGCCCCGCCCGCTGTGCTGCCCACAGTTGCTTGGGCTGTTTGTGGGAGCGCGGCATGAACGGCCTCCTTTCCGCAGGCGCGGCGGGGACGAAGGGCTATGCGGCCAGGAGGCCGCCGTCGACGATGAGGACTTGTCCGGTGATGTAGGAGGCCGCGTCGCTGGCCAGGAAGACGGCGGGTCCGGCCATCTCCTCCACCTGGGCCCAGCGGCGCAGCGGGATGGCCGCGACGATGTGTGCGGAGGTTTCCGGGTCCTGCCACCAGGGTTGGGTCATCTCGGTGGTGGTGTAGCCGGGGCACAGGGCGTTGACCCGGATGTGGTGCGGGGCCCAGTGCACGGCCAGGCTGCGGGTGAGGGAGAGCAGGCCGGCCTTGCCCGCCGCGTAGTGGGGGGTGGCAGGAAAGCCCCGGAAGGCCGCGACGGAGCCGAGGTTGATGACGCAGCCCTTGCCGTCGGCGCGCAGGTGGGGTTCTGCAGCCTGACAGATCTGTGCGGGGACTTCGAGGTTGAGCCGCAGCGACGTGCGCCACTGCTCCGGGCCGATGTCCTCGAACGGCGTCGGGATGGCCCACGCTGCGTTGTTGACAAGGGTGTTCAGGCCGCCGAGGGCCGCGGCGGCGTCGGCGACGACCCGCGCGGGAGCCCCGTCCTCCCCTAGGTCGGCGGGCAGCACGGCGGCGCGGGTTCCGTGCTCGCTGATACGGGCGGCGGTCTCCTGCAGGCCGTCCTTGCTGCGGGCGGTGATCGCGACATCCGCGCCGACGGCGGCGAACGCCACGGCGATGGCCCGCCCGATACCGCGCGAGGCACCGGTGACCAGTGCCCGACGACGGCGCAACGAATTCCCGGTCATGATCTCTCCCGCTGTCGGGTCAGGGGTGGTGCACACGGTGAGGCAGTCCCGGTGTCGCGCCGCTTCGATACGCGCCGGAGCGGCGCGGCACCGGGAGGAGGGTATGGATCAGATGGTGGGGTGGAATCCGAGCCATTCGCCCAGGCTCTTGTCGACCATGCCGAGCTGGCGTCCCAGGACCAGGCTGTCGTATAGCGCCTCGCCGTGGGCCAGCAGGCCGCGATTGTTCCACTGGTAGAACTCGAAGAAGTTGATGTCCATGGCCTTGCCGGTGGCCGGGCTGTTGCCCAGCGGGCCGGTGTTGGTTCCCCGGAACAGGCCGACGGCATGCGAGGTGTCGCCGCTCGCCCAGTGCCGGCAGTCGGCCACGTGGGTGTCGGGAAATGCGGCGACCCAGGTGCGCAGGTAGTCCAGGAAGGGGGTCGCGCCCTTGAGGGTGGAGCCGAGGGAGTGGTCGATGTAGGTGACGTCCGGGTCGACCATGGCGCTCATGGTGTCGAAGTCGTGCCGCCCGAAGGCGTCGTAGAAGTCGCGGTGCAGCTTGTTGGTGTCCATGGGTCCCTCCGCTGTGGTGGTGCCTGGGGGGTGGGGTCAGGGCTGGCCGTGCGGCAGGAGCACGGCGCGGCCGGGAATCCGGCCGTCGGCCAGGTCGGTGTGTGCCTGCTCGATGCGGTCCAGGGGATAGGTGACGAGATCGGCGCGGAGCAGGCCGCGATGGGCCAGCGCGAGAACATCGTGGAGCTCGCTCAGGCTGCCCCAAAAGCTGGTGGTGAAGGACGCCTCGAAGGGGGCGCAGGCCCACCCGAAGGGGATCTGTCCGAGCATGGAGCCGACCACGACCAGCTGCCCGCCAGGTGCCAGGGCGGCGGCTGCGAACTCCATCGTGGAACACACCCCGACCACGTCCAGGACGGCATCGGCGGCTCCGCCGGGGCACGCCGCGCGGAGCTTGGCCGCGGCGTCGGCGTCGTCCAGGTCGATGACAGTGTCGGCGCCCAGAGCCCGCGCCCGTCCGGCCCGCTGGGCCACGCGGCGCACACAGACGACGATGACGGCCGGGGTGCACAAGCGCGCCAGCTGGACCGCGTACTGGGCCAGTCCACCCAGACCGATGATGACCAGGGCGCCGTCCGGGCGCAGCCGGGGGGCGACCTTGCGGACGGCACGGTAGGAGGTCAGCGCCGCGTCGGCCAGCGGGGCGGCCTCGAGAGGGGACAGGCCGTCGAGGGGGATGAGCTGCCGGTCGGCCCGGGGTACGGCGACCAGGTCCGCACAGCCGCCGGGCCGCCCGACGCCCAGCCAGGAGGCGGTGGCGCACATGTGCGCGCTGCCGCGCAGGCAGGTTCTGCACCCCCCGCAGCTGACCGGCGGGTACACCAGCACGTCGGTGCCCACTGCGGGCCCGGACGCCGCCGCGCCGAGTGCCTCGATGCGCCCGGTGATCTCGTGGCCGAGGATGGTCGGCAGGTCCATGGGCACCAGGTCCTGCAGTTCGCCCCGGCGCAGGTGCAGATCGGAGTGGCACACGCCCACCGCTGTGACGCGTACGACCGCACCGGTGGGGGGCGGCTCGGGATCCTCGACCTCGGTGAACTCCAACGGCTCCTTATAGGAACTGAGTACCGCTGCACGCATCGCTGCCCCCTTGGCTACGGTCCGGGCTCAGGGACGGGCGTGCGCTGGGTGATGTAATGCGTGACCGCGCTGACGGTCAGCGTCCTGGCGGTGTCCTCGGGGATCTGCACGCCGAACCGGTCTTCCACTTCGAGGACGAACTCCACCACGGCCAGGGAGTCCATCTGGAGGTCCGCGAGCGTGGCGTCCGGGGCGATCCGGTCGGAATGGATCTTGAACTTGTCGACGAGTACGTCACACACTCTTGCCGCGATGTCCATGGCTGCTCCTGTCCTTGTGCCGTGAAGGTAGCGTGGTCTCGCTCTGGTAGGCATCGAGGTCGTTGCAGGGCGCGCACACGGCCAGGTCCGGCCAGACCAGGACGGTCGATGCCCAGGTGAACCCGGCGCCGAACGCGGTCAGCAGCAGCCGGTCGCCGGGCCCGATCACACCGGTGCAGGAGGCGGTGGCCAAGGCGAGGGGGATCGAAGCGCAGCCGGTGTTCCCGAAATGCGCGATGGTATTTACCGCGCGCTGGGGTGGGACGGCGAGCCTGCCCGCGACTGCGTCCAGGATGCGTGCGTTGGCCTGGTGCGCGACCAGGGCGTCAACCCCTGCCGTCGTCCATCCGCAGGCTGTGAGCACGGCCTGGGAGGAGGCGGTCATACGCCGCACCGCGTGGAGAAAGACCGCGCTTCCGTCCATCCGCAGGTACCAGTTCGCATCCGCCCTGCCGGGCTGGCCCTCGGCCGCCACCCCCAGATGGTCCCGGCCGGCGCCGTCACTGCCCAGGTCGAAGGGGCCTATCGCTCCCTCGTCGGCCACCGCGCCCGCGTGCACAACAGCCGCTCCGGCGCCGTCGGCGAACAGCGGAGCCGTCACCGGATCGTTGGCGTCGATGAACGGGGTGTGGGTTTCCACCGCGATCACCAGCACCCGCTGGGCACAGCCGGTGGCCATCAGCCCGGACGCCGTGGCCAGCCCGTAGAGGAAGCCCGCGCAGGTCGCGCCGACATCGAACGCCGCGCAGCCGACCAGTCCCAGCGCGGAGGCGACCGCGGGCGCCGTCGGTGGGCACACCTGATCGTGCGTCCAGCTGGCCACGATCACCGCATCCGCCTGGGTGACACCCGCGGACTCCAGGGCGCGGCGGCCCGCCTGCACCGCCAGAGTGAGGTTGCGCTCCCCGCAGGCCAGCACATGCCGTGTCCGCACCCCGGTGCGGTGCTGGATCCACTCCGGTGTCACGCCCAGCCGGGCAGCGATCTCCGTATTGTCTACCAGGGTGGGCGGCACGCACGCGCCCAGACCGGCGAGAACGGCTGACTGCGGCATTATGGTCCCCCTGCCCCGTCCGCCGGCGTGCGCAGCAGCGCACGGGCCTCGGTGAGCGACTCGTCCAGAACCGCGGCCGCGGTGTCCATGTCCTCCAGCCGGTGGTCGTACATCACCTGCATCCGGTACCGGGCCGAGCCCAGCGGCACCGCAGGGAACTCGATCAGTGCGAGGATCAGCCCGCGCCGCTCGGCCAGCGACCAGGCCAGCCGGGCGACGGCGACGGAGCCGGTCTCCACCGGAACGATGGCGGAGCGCTCACCGAGCACACTCAGATGCCGGGCGCTCAGGGCGTGCCGGAGACGGTCCGACACCCGTGCCAGGTCCGCCCTGCGCCGCTCCCCTTCCACGGAGCGGATGATGCACGCGCTCTGGAGCGCGGCCGCGGCCTGCAGCGGGGAGAGCGCCGAGGAGAAGAAGTGGGAACTGGCATAGACCGACAGGTACTCGGCCGTCTCCCGGGACCCGGTGGCAACAAAACCACCGTTGGTCGCAAAGCACTTGCTGAACGAGCCCATGACGAGATCGATCTCGCCGAGCATGGCCTGAATCCCGATCTGCCCGGTGCCGCCCGGCCCGAGCGCCCCCAGGTCGTGGGCCACGTCCACCAGCAGCACCGCGTCGAACTCGCGGCACAGTTCCTGCAGTTCCCGCAGCCGCGGAGCGTCGGAGTCCATCGAGTACACGCCCTCGGTGACGACGAGGACCGCGTTGTCCGCATCGCCCTTCCTGATCGCCCACAGCCGCTCGCGTACCGAGCCATGGTCCAGGTGGGTGGCGGTCGTGACGCTCTGAGTCGCAGCGTGGGCGCCCTGACTGAGACAGGAGTGCGCCCGTTCGTCCAGCACGATGTGGTCCTGGCGCCGCATTAACCCAGTGATCACCCCGAACCCGGCCCCCCAACCGGTGGGAAAGAGCACCACATGTTCCATACCGGTCAGCTCCGACAACTGTGCCGCCAGCGCCACGGACAGCGGCGTATGCCCGGTCAGGACCGGCGAGCTCCCGGCGTGCGGGCCATACTCGGCCAGCGCCGCGACCACCGCCTCATGCACGGACGGCTCCCGCGACAGCCCCAGATAGTCCTGGGTGGAAAAGGAAATACCCTCTACCACCTGCCCCGTCTGCCGACTGCTCGCCCGGGCCCGGGGCCCCACACAGGTCTCCAGAGTGCGCGAATAGGGCCACACATCCGCCGCGACACGAAGATCCCGCCACGCGGCGAACTTCCGTGCCCGATCCGCCAGATGGGAGCCCCGCACGGGAGCAAAACTCCCCAGAGTCTGGCCAAGCGCCGCATCGGGCACCTGCCGACCTTTCATAGCAGGCATACGGCCTCCCTTCATACGGCCTCCCTTAACGGCCCAACTCTCCATTTGCACTCGGCCCGCGGCTTCAGGGCCAAGAGCCCAGACCGCTAGTGCCAGTTGAAGCACCCATGCCAAGATTGAGCGTGAGCGCACAGAGGGGGCATAGGCGCACATTGGGGGGCGCACAACGTGGACTTCGCAACAATCCTCACACTGTCGCACCTCCGTACCATCCCTCACTCCAACGAAACTACCTGTGCGCGGTAAATACCGGATCTACTGCGGCAGAACCCCTACGGTGATCACCGCGACCT
>NZ_JBHYJH010000296.1:0-6648 GCF_042740445.1 Streptomyces sp. NPDC059003
GGGGTCCAGGGGGCGGAGCCCCCTGGTTTTGGGTAAAGGGGCGGGTCTGGGGCGCACCGCGAGGGATCAGCCCCGGTACAGCGCCTCGATCTCGTCCGCGAAGTCCTTCGCGACAACGTTCCGCTTCAGCTTCAGGGACGGGGTGAGGTGCCCCGAGTCCTCGGTGAACTGCGCGGGCAGGATGCGGAACTTGCGGACGGACTCGGCCTTGGAGACCGCCGCGTTGCCGTCGTCGACGGCGCTCTGGACGACGGCGAGGAGGTCGGGGTCCTCCCGCAGGGACGCGGCCGTGGCGTCGGCCGGCTTGCCGTGGTCGCGGGCCCACCGCCCGAGGAACTCCTCGTCGAGCGTGACGAGCGCGGCCACGAACGGCCGCCCGTCCCCGACGACCATGCACTCGGCGACGAGCGCGTGCGCGCGGATGCGGTCCTCGATGACGGCGGGCGCGACGTTCTTGCCGCCGGCCGTCACGATGATCTCCTTCTTGCGGCCGGTGATCCGCAGATACCCGTCCTCGTCGAGCGTGCCGATGTCCCCGGTGTGGAACCACCCGTCCGCGAGGGCCTCCTCGGTGGCGGCCTCGTTGTTCCAGTAGTGGGAGAAGAGGTGCTCGCCGTGCAGGAGCACCTCGCCGTCGTCGGCGATGCGGACCACGGAGCCGGGCAGCGGCTGGCCGACGGTGCCGATCTTCTGCCGGTCCCAGGGGTTGAAGGCGGTGGCGGCGCAGGACTCGGTGAGGCCGTAGCCCTCCAGGACGGTGAAGCCGATGCCGCGGAAGAAGTGGCCGAGGCGCTCGCCGAGCGGGGCGCCGCCGGAGATGGCGTACTCGCCGCGCCCGCCGAGCACCGCCCGCAGCTTGGTGAAGACGAGCTTGTCGAAGAGCTTGTGCTTCAGGCGCAGGCCGAGGGACGGCCCGCCCGGGGTGTCGAGCGCGCGGCTGTAGGCGATCGCCGTGTCCGCCGCCTTGTCGAAGATCTTGACCTTGCCGTCGGCCTGCGCCTTGGCGCGCGCGCCGTTGTAGACCTTCTCGAAGACGCGCGGCACGCCGAGGATCAACGTCGGCCGGAACGCGGCCAGTTCGTCGGTCAGGTGCTTGATGTCCGGCGCGTGGCCCAGCTTGATGGGGGCCATCAGCGCGGCCACCTCCACCAGGCGGCCGAAGACGTGCGCCACGGGAAGGAAGAGCAGGACCGAGCACTCACCCGTACGGAAGAGGGGGTTCAGCCGCTCCACCACGTTGCCGCACTCCGCGAAGAAGCTGCGGTGGGTGAGGACGCAGCCCTTGGGGCGGCCCGTGGTGCCGGAGGTGTAGACGATGGTCGCCGGGTCGTCGGCGCCCGCGACGGCGCTGCGCTCGTCGACGGTCGCGTCGGGGACCTCGGCGCCCGCCCGGTTCAGCTCGTCGACGCCGCCGCGCTCGATCTGCCACACGTGCGCGAGCGACGGGAGCCGGTCGCGCACCGACTCGACGGCCTGCGCGTGCGCGTCCGACTCGACGACGCAGGCCACGGCGCCGGAGTCGCCGAGGATCCACTGGATCTGCTCGGCCGAGCTCGTCTCGTACACCGGCACGGTGACCGCGCCCGCGCTCCAGATCGCGAAGTCGAACAGCGTCCACTCGTAGCGCGTACGGGACATCAGGCCCACCCGGTCGCCCGGCCTGACGCCCGACGCGATCAGCCCTTTGGCGGTGGCGCGCACCTCCGCGAGGAAGGCCGTCGCGGTGACGTCCTGCCAACTCCCGTTCACCTTGCGGCCGATGACGGCGACGTCCGGATGCTGCGCGGCGTTGCGGCGGACGATGTCGGTCAGATTGCCGTCCGCGGGGACCTCATACAGGGCCGGAAGGCTGAACTCGCGCAAGACTGCTGCTCCTACATAGGGCGCCGACGCCACGACGTTGTGCGATGCGACGGTGCGGTCCAAGGTCGGGCAGGTGCTCAGTCGGGGGGCTTCGGGATCCTCAGGGGGTTCGTTGAGGGGCTGAGCACTACTGGACTGCCCGGACGTTACCCATCGGTATGGCTGGTTCGGTAGGGGGGCCGGGCCAGATGTTCCGTGCGTCACACGACGTTGTGGTCTGAACCGCACAGTACGCCACCGACTTCCTGACTCGGAAGTAACCGCAGGTCGCCCGCGTCCCCCGCCCTCACGGGCCGACCGCCCTACCGGGGCCCGCGGCAGGCGCCATAAGGTGGCCGACATGCGAGGTTTCCGGGTCCATGTGGTCAGCGACGTGCACGGCAACGCCGAGGACCTGGCCCGCGCGGGCGACGGCGCCGACGCCTTGATCTGCCTGGGTGACCTCGTCCTCTTCCTGGACTACGCCGATCACGCGCGCGGCATCTTCCCCGACCTCTTCGGCAAGGAGAACGCCACCCGCCTCGTCGAGCTGCGCACCGCACGCCGCTTCGAGGAGGCCCGCGCGTTCGGCGCGTCGCTGTGGGCGGGCGTCGACCGCGGGCCCGCCGTGGAGAGCGCGGTGCGCAAGCAGTACGCCGAACTCTTCGCGGCCTTCCCGACCCCTACGTACGCCACGTACGGCAATGTCGACATGCCGCAGCTGTGGCGTGAATACGCCGCCCCCGGCACGACGGTCCTCGACGGCGAGCGCGTCGAGATCGGCGGCCGCGTCTTCGGCTTCGTCGGCGGCGGCCTGCGCACCCCCATGCGGACGCCGTACGAGATCAGTGACGAGGAGTACGCCGCCAAGATCGAGGCCGTCGGCGAGGTCGACGTGCTGTGCACGCACATCCCGCCGGAGGTCCCCGACCTCGTGTACGACACCGTGGCGCGCCGCTTCGAGCGGGGCAGCCGCGCGCTGCTCGACGCCATCCGCCGCACCCGGCCCCGGTACGCGCTCTTCGGGCACGTCCACCAGCCGCTGGCCCGGCGCATGCGGATCGGGTCGACGGAGTGCGTGAACGTCGGGCACTTCGCGGGGTCGGGGCGGCCGTGGGCCCTGGAGTGGTGACGAGCCCTCGCCAGGTGCGCGGTAGCCTTCAGCGGCAGACACTGCACCCGCACCGGACCGCATCTGGAGGAGCCACGGCGATGGCGGAACACACCAGCTCGAGCATCATGATCGAGGCGGCACCGGCCGACGTCATGGGCGTGATCGCCGACTTCGCCCGCTATCCGGACTGGACGGGTGAGGTCAAGCAGGCCGAGGTCCTCGCGACCGACGACGCCGGCCGCGCCGAACAGGTCCGGCTCGTCATGGACGCCGGGGCGATCAAGGACGACCAGACGCTCGCGTACACCTGGAGCGGTGCGTACGAGGTGTCCTGGACGCTGGTCAAGTCCCAGATGCTGCGCTCCCTGGACGGCTCCTACCTCCTGAAGCCCGCGGGCACCGGCACCGAGGTCACGTACCGGCTGACCGTCGACGTCAAGATCCCCATGCTCGGCATGATCAAGCGCAAGGCGGAGAAGGTCATCATTGATCGGGCGCTGGAAGGCCTCAAGAAGCGGGTCGAGGCGAAGCCTCAGCCGTAGCGGGTTTCCCTTTCCCACCCGCCCGCCCGTTTCCACCCTGCCGCGGGGTGGACGCCCCTTGTGGGGGTGGCCCGCCGTCGGCGGCTTCCGGTGCGCGCCGCTGCCGCGGCGGGTTTTCCCACCCGCCCGCCCGTTTCCGGTCGGACGGTGGTGGGTGCCTCTCGTGGGGGTGGCCCGCCGTCGGCGGCGTATGGGGTGGGCGGGTGGGGGAATCCCGCCGCGGAGCGGCGGGGCGGAGGCGTGTCCGGCCTGAGGTCGGCCTCACGTAACGTGGGGCGAATGCGTACCCTCTTGCTCACCGGTCCCGGTGGTTCCGGGCGGAGTACCGTCGCGGCGGCCACCGCCCTGACCGCCGCCCGCGAGGGCACCCGCACCCTGCTGGTCTCGGCCGACCGCCAGGACACCCTGGGGGCGGCCCTCGGCACCCCCACAGGCCCCCGGCCAGAACCCGTCGCGCCGGGACTGACGGCACTGCGCCCCGACCCCGACGACGGCTTCCGGGCCGAACTCCTCGCCGCGCAGGACCACACCCGCGCCGCCCTCGACCTCCTCGGCGCCGAGCGGCTCGACGAGGAGGAGCTCACGCCGCTGCCCGGCGGCGAGGAGCTGGCGCTGCTCCGCACCCTGTACGAGATCGCCGAGGGCACGTACGGCACGTACGACACGCTCGTCGTCGACCTGCCCGCCACCCCCCGCGCCCTGGCCCTGCTCGCCCTGCCCGAGCAGCTCCGCCGCTATCTGCGCCGCCTGCTGCCCCCGGAGCGCCAGGCGGCCCGCGCCCTGCGCCCCCTGCTCGGCCGGCTCGCGGGCGTGCCCGTGCCCGCCGCCTCGCTGTACGAGACGGCGGCCCGCTGGGACGCCCGGCTCGCCGCCGCGCAGGCCGTGATCGAGGCCCCGGACAGCAGCGTGCGCCTGGTCGCCGAGCCGGGCCCGGCGGGCGCGGACGCCGTGGCCGCCGCCGTCACCGGGCTCGCCCTGCACGGCCTGCGCCTGGACGCCGTCGTCGCCAACCGCGTCGTACCGGACCCCGGCGGCGACACCCCCTGGCTCGCCGCACTCCGCGCCCAGCAGGACAAGGCGCTGGCGGAGTGGGAGACGGCGCACCGCACGCACCGGGTCCCGCACCTCGGACAGGACCCCCGCGGCGCCGACGACCTCGCCGCCCTCGCCCTGCCGGGCCCCGGCCGGGCCCCCGCCCCCGTCGACTGGCCGGTCACCGACGCGCTCGCCGACGAGTCCCTGCTGATCTGGACCATCCCGCTGCCCGGCGCCGTCCGCGACGACCTCGACCTGGTCCGGCGCGGCGACGAACTCGTCGTCACCGTGGGCCCGTTCCGCCGCATCGTCGCGCTGCCGTCCGCGCTGCGCCGCTGCACCGTCAGCGGCGCGGGCCTGCGCGACGGCGGCCTGCGGATCCGCTTCACCCCCGACCCGGACCTGTGGCCGCACACCCGGTGAACGGCCTACCGCCATTCGGGTAACGTCGAAGGTACGAATTCGTCGGCCCTGCGCAGGAGTCAGCCCGTTATGAGCGATGCCATCGAGCGCGACGCGTCCGAGCCGGAGCGGCCCGAGTCCGGACAGCCGCGGTCCGCGCCCGCCGAGCCCGCGGCGGCCGTCGACGCCGACGCGTGGGAGACGGCGTGCGCCGAGGACCTCGCCGCGGAGAAGGCCCGCCGCCGCGCCCAGTACGGACCGCCGCCCGGCTCGGCCGCCGAGGAGCTGCGCAAGCTGGTCGACGCCGTGTCCGACAAGCTCTCCGGGCTCCAGGCGCCGCTGCTCGGCGCGGTCGCCCAGGGCGTCGTGCAGGAGACCGTGCAGCAGGTCGTCCGGCAGGCGAAGTCCGTCGTGGAGCCGGTCATCGAGCGCAACCCCGACGTCTTCGACCACTTGGCGGCCGCCGGGAGCGAGCTGCTCGCCGCCTACCGCAGCGCCGTCACGGACCAGGAGGGCCGGTGGACCCGCGACGGCGGCCGGCCGGCCGGGCCGAGCGGCTCCGAAGGCCGCGACGAGGGTCCCGGACCGGGGGAACACATCGATCTGGACTGACCCCCCTCGGGTACGGTGGGCCGTAGCGGGGCTCGATCGAACTGAGGGATTCATGGGACTCACCATCGGCGTCGACATCGGCGGCACGAAGATCGCGGCCGGAGTGGTCGACGAGGACGGTCACATCCTGTCGACGTTCAAGGTGCCCACCCCCGGCACCTCCGAGGCCATCGTCGACGCGATCGCCTCCGCGGTGGAGGGGGCACGGGCGGGGCACGAGGTCGTCGGCGTGGGCATCGGCGCCGCCGGCTACGTCAACCGCGAGCGCTCCACCGTCTACTTCGCGCCGAACATCGACTGGCGGCAGGAGCCGCTCAAGGACGAGGTCGAAAAGCGCGTCGGCCTGCCGGTGGTCGTGGAGAACGACGCCAACGCGGCCGCCTGGGGCGAGTACAAGTTCGGCGGCGGCAAGGGCCACCGCAACGCCATCTGCATCACGCTCGGCACCGGCCTCGGCGGCGGCATCATCATCGGCAACAAGCTGCGCCGCGGCCACTTCGGCGTCGCCGCCGAGTTCGGCCACATCCGCATGGTGCCGGACGGCCTGCTGTGCGGCTGCGGCAGCCAGGGCTGCTGGGAGCAGTACGCCTCCGGGCGCGCCCTCGTGCGGTACGCCAAGCAGCGCGCCAACGCCGCCCCGGAGAACGCCGACTTCCTGCTCTCGCTGGGCGACGGCACCCCCGACGGCATCGAGGGCAAGCACATCTCCATGGCCGCGCGCCAGGGCGACGCGGTCGCCGTGGACTCCTACCGCGAGCTGGCCCGCTGGGTCGGCGCGGGCCTCGCCGACCTGGCGTCCCTCTTCGACCCGTCGGCGTTCATCGTCGGCGGCGGGCTCTCGGACGAGGGCGAGCTGGTGCTCGACCCGATCCGCAAGTCCTTCAAGCGGTGGCTCGTGGGCGCGCAGTGGCGACCGCAGGCCGAGGTCATCGCGGCGCAGCTGGGCAACAAGGCCGGACTCGTCGGCGCGGCCGACCTGGCTCGGGAGCCTGACCCGGTGATGTGACCCCGGCTTGCCTGGTTGCCCTCTGACGGGGCGCCGTCGATCGCGCTGCGCGCTCGTCCTCAAACGCCGGACGGGCTGGATACATCCAGCCCCTG
>NZ_JBHYJH010000297.1:0-6613 GCF_042740445.1 Streptomyces sp. NPDC059003
CCTGGACCCCCATTTATCCGCGCTGCGCGCTCGTCCTCAAACGCCGGACGGGCTTGAATCTGCCTCGTCGGTTCTCGGCCCCGGGCTCGGGCGCCGGACGGGCCGTTTCCCTGACGGGCTACTTCTCTGTCACGCCTGCCGAGTCGAACGTCGCCACCTCGTGCATCGCGCGGGCCGCGCTCTGGACCACCGGCAGGGCCAGGAGGGCGCCGGTGCCCTCGCCCAGGCGGAGGTCCAGGTCGACCAGGGGGCGCAGGCCCAGCTTGTTCAGGGCCGCCACGTGGCCGGGCTCGGCGCTGCGGTGGCCCGCGATGCAGGCGGCGAGGACCTCGGGGGCGATGGCGCGGGCCACCAGGGCTGCGGCGCCCGCGCTGACGCCGTCCAGGATCACGGGCGTACGCAGCGACGCGCCGCCGAGGAGCAGGCCGACCATCGCCGCGTGTTCGAGGCCGCCGATGGCCGCGAGGACGCCGATGGGGTCGGCCGGGTCCGGCTTGTGCAGGTCGAGGGCGCGGCGGACGACCTCGACCTTGCGGGCGTGCATCTCGTCGTTGATGCCCGTGCCGCGGCCGGTGACCTCGGCGGGGTCGGTGTCCGTGTAGACCGAGATCAGGGCGGCGGACGCGGTGGTGTTCGCGATGCCCATCTCGCCGGTCAGGAGGGCCTTGTTGCCCGCGGCGACCAGGTCGCGGGCGGTCTCGATGCCCACCTCGATCGCGGCCTTGACCTCCTCGCGGGTGAGCGCGGGGCCGGTCGTCATGTCGGCCGTGCCGGGGCGGATCTTGCGGGGCAGCAGGCCCGGCGTCGCGGGCAGTTCGCTGGCCACGCCCACGTCGATGACGCAGACCTCGGCGCCGACCTGGTTGGCGAAGGCGTTGCAGACGGCGCCGCCGCCGAGGAAGTTCGCGACCATCTGGCCGGTCACCTCCTGGGGCCAGGACGTGACGCCCTGGGCGTGCACGCCGTGGTCACCGGCGAAGATCGCGACCGCGGCGGGCTCCGGGATCGGGGGCGGGCACATCCGGGAGAGCCCGGCGAGCTGCGCCGAGATGATCTCCAGCATGCCCAGGGCCCCGGCGGGCTTGGTCATGCGCTTCTGCCGCTCCCAGGCCTCGCCGAGCGCCTTGGCGTCGAGCGGGCGGATGTTGCCGACGGTCTCGGCGAGCAGGTCGTGCGGGTCCTCGCCGGGCAGCGCGCGGCGGCCGTACGTCTCCTCGTGCACCACCCAGGACAGCGGGCGGCGCTTGGACCAGCCCGCCTGCATCAGCTCGGGCTCGTCCGGGAACTCGTCCACGTACCCGACACACAGGTACGCCACGACCTCCAGGTGCTCGGGCAGGCCGAGGGCGCGGACCATCTCGCGCTCGTCGAAGAAGCTGACCCAGCCGACGCCGAGGCCCTCGGCGCGGGCGGCGAGCCACAGGTTCTCGACGGCGAGCGCCGAGGAGTACGGGGCCATCTGCGGCTGCGTGTGCCGGCCGAGGGTGTGGCGGCCGCCGCGGGTGGGGTCGGCGGTGACGACGATGTTCACCGGGGTGTCGAGGATGGCCTCGATCTTCAGTTCCTTGAACTGCTTGGCGCGGCCCTTGGGCAGCGACTTCGCGTACGCCTCGCGCTGGCGCTGGGCCAGTTCGTGCATGGTGCGGCGGGTCTCGGCGGAGCGGATGACCACGAAGTCCCAGGGCTGGGAGTGGCCCACGGACGGCGCCGTGTGCGCCGCTTCGAGGACGCGGAGCAGCACCTCGTGCGGGATGGGGTCGCTGCGGAAGCCGTTGCGGATGTCGCGGCGCTCGCGCATGACCCGCAGGACCGCCTCGCGCTCGGCGTCGGCGTAGGCCGGGGCGGGCGGGTCGAGCGGGGCCGCGTCCGGCGCGACGGCCTCCGGCTCGGCGAGGTCCGGAGCCGCGGCGGCGGGCTCTTCCTCGCCGTCCTCGACGATCGACAGGGGCTCGGGCAGGCCGGTGGGCTCCGCAGGACCCGCGAGGTCGGGCAGGTCCACGGGCGTGGCGGCGTCGAGGGCTGCGGCCTCGTCGGCCGGGAGTGCGGGGTCGGTCGGTCCGGCCGGGTGAGGTGCGTGCATCGGCTCGTTGGGGTCGGTCGTCCCCGGGGCGGGCGGCGCCTGGCCGTCCGTCGCGGCGACGGGTGCGGGTGCCGTGTCCGGGGCGGGCACGGCCGTGGGCCGCTCGCCGCCGCGGGGTGCGGGCACGGTGGGTACGGGCTGCCGTCCGGCGTCGTCGAGCGCCTCGGGCGCCGACTCGGCGGCGTCCGGGAGTTCACCCGCGTCCTGGAGGACGGCGGCCGGGTCGGGCTCCGCGGCCTCGACCGGCTCCGGTGCGGGCGCGCCCTGGTCCGCCTCGTCGGCCGGCCGCTCCGGCGCGGCACTCGCCTCGGGCGGTACGGAGAGGGGGCGCGGCGGCGTCGGCGCCAGGTGCGGGGTGGTCGGCACCGAGCCCTCGACCGGCACGAACTGGCCGAGCGGCGCGGGTGCCGGAGCCGCCGGTTCCGGGAAGAGCTGTGCGGGCCCCGCGTTCTCCGGTCCCGGCGCGGCGAGGTGCGGGCCCTGCGCGGCGTGGGCGCCGGGCCACGGCTGGGCGGCGTCGGGAGCCTGCGGGGTGACGTCGACGGCCAGGGGCCGGGGCGCGGCGGCGAGCCCATCGGCGTGGGCGACGAGTTCGTCGGCATACGCGGCCGGGACAGGGGCCCCGGCGGAGGCGTCGGTGCCGGGCGCACTGCTGTCGGCGGTGGGTGCGCTGCCGTCGGCGGGCGGGGCCATGGCGCCCTGGGCGACACGGATGGTCGCGGCCTCGGCGGCGTCCGGGGCGATGGCCGTCACCGGGGCGTCGACGGGGGCCGAACTCGGCGTGTCCTCGGGCGAGTCCGGGGCGGCGGGCGGCGAGGTTACGTCCACCGCGTGCGCGCCGGTCCCCTCGTGGCCCTGGTCCGGGGCGCCCGGAGCGTCCTGGGTGTCCGGCGTGCCGAGGGTCTCCGGCGTACCGGGAGCGTGCGGCATGTCTGGAGCATGCGGCGCGTCCGGGGCGGCGTGGTCCGGCGCGGCGGAGGCGTCGGGGGCATCGGAAGCACTTCCGGCACCGTCGGCGTCCGGGAGTCGCACGGCGTCCTGCGCGTGCGCCGCGGGTGCGTCGGGCGCCGCGGTGGGCTCGTCCGGCGCGTTCGCGGCTTCGGGCGCGCCCACTGCTTCCGATGCACCCGGCGCGCCCGGTACGCCCTGCTCATCCGATGCCGACGGGGCGGCCTCCGGTGCCTGTGACACCTGTGGCGCCTGTGAGACGGGTGAAGCGTGTGGGGCTTCCGGGCCGGACGGTTCGGACGAGCCAGCCGCGTCGGTCGGGCCGGTCGGGTCAGCCGGGGTGTTCGGGGCGGTCGGGGCGGTCGGGGAGGCCGGGGCCTCTGGGACGACCGTTTCTGCAGGGGTTCCCTGGGGCCTGCCCGGTGTTCCCTGCGGGGTGTGCGGCTGTGCGTTCCAGGGCGCCGCGCCCTGGGGCGGGATCTCGCCCAGCTGCGGTCCCGGCAGCACGCTCGCGTCGTCGCGCGGGACGTCCAGGTACTCGGGGCCGCTGGTCGGCGGGCCGGGGTTCCGCACGGGCACGGCGTGCGGGGTGCCGCCCGCGGGGCCGCGGTCGGCGAGGGAGCGGACGGGGCTCGCCGCGCCGCCGGGCACGACGGGTGCCGCGGGGCCACGGTGCAGCGGACGCCGGGAGGTGCCGTGGTGCGAGGCCGGGGTGTGGGCGGGGCCCGCGTGCAGCGGAACGCCCGTCAGGTCGACGGAACCGCTGTCGCGGCCGGAGGTCTCGTGCGGTCCGGGCTGGTGGACGGCCTGCTCCTGGACGGCCGACGGCTGGTCGTCACCGGGCTGCGGCTGTGCGGCGTGCGTGTGGCCGGGCTGCGGCTGGTCGGCCGGGGCCTGTGCGGGGTGCGGCTGGTCGCCCGGGGTGTGGGCGGGCAGCCGCTGCGCGGCGGGGGTCTGGTCGACGGGGGCCGGGCCTGCCTGCGCGGGGGCGACCTGCGCCGGGCCCATCTGTGCCGGATCCATCTGCGTCGGATCCGCCTGTGCCGGGTCCATCTGCGCCGGGTCCATCTGCGTCGGATCTGCCTGTGCCAGGTCTGCCTGAGCCGGGCCCGGCTGTCCCTGACCCGCATCCGCCTGACCGAGCGCGATCGGACCGACCGCGACCGGACCGGCCTGCGCCTGGTCCACGGCTGCCTGGTCCACGGCTGCCTGGTCCAGGGCCACCTGGTCCATGACCGCCTGATCCATGACTGCCTGGCCCGCGACCGCAAGGCCCGGCTGCGCCTGCCCCACCCCGTCCTGGCCGAACGGCGCCTGGGTGCCCTGCTGCTGCGCGGGCTGCGCCTCGGCCACGCCTGACGGAACGCCGGCCTGCGCGTGCGCCCCCTGGACTCCGGCGGGCTGGACCGCGACAGGCTGAGCCCCGACCGGCTGGGCTCCGGCCGCCATGACGTCCGCGGCCTGGGCGGCCCGAGCCCCCCGCGTGCCCGACGCCCGGCCCCGTGCCGCCCGTCCGCCCGGCACCCGCGCGGGCGCCGCCTGGGCCACCGGCGGCTGGCCGAGGCCCGCCTGCGCGGCCTGCGCCTCGCTCCACGCGCCCTGGGCACCGGGCATCAGCAACAGGTCGTCGTCCTCGGCGGGATTCTCGGAGGGGTCGAGGAAGGTGTACGCGTCCGGGGCGGGGATGCCCGGCTGCTCCACCATGCCTGCGCTCTCCGGCAGTCCCTCGCCCGGGACCTGGCCGGTGTCGGTCATGCGTACCCCTCGCCCATCGGTTAGTCCTTCTTTGACCGCCCGTCATCCACAACGAGCGCGCGTGCCGCGCGGCACGCGGCCGCATACGGAACACAGGCATTGTCGCGGTAGCTCCGCCCCCGCGGCAGCGTGATCGGCCACGGTCCGCTGTGGACTGCGCCACGTCGCGCGTCCAGCGGTCCGCCGTACCACACGCACCCCCCAAAACGGGCGAGCTTTCCGGACATTGACCAATGAAATGCCAGGCACCCAGGTGCGGTACAACGATCGGCCAGCCTACCGCGCACCGCGCGGTGGCAGGGCCTCCAGGGTCACGGCGCCCGGTCGAGCAGCAGGCCCGAGACCAGGAACACGACGGTCCTCTTCCGCTCCGTCCAGGCGCGGGTGTCCAGCTCGACGGACTGGAGGAGCGCGCACTCGACGGCGTATCCGTGCTCCGTCAGGTCCCTGCCGAGGAGTTCGGCGGCGTCGCGCGTCGCGGCGTGCGTGACGATGCGCTCCGGGCGGCGGTCGGCGACGGCGGACACCACGGCCACGCCCCCGCCCCCGACGCGTACGACGTCGGGCTCGGGCAGGTCTTCGAGGATGTGCGGGGCGGTGCCGTGCACGACCTGGGTGTGCACGCCGAAGCGGCGCGCGACGGCCACGGTGCGGGCGCAGGCGTCCGGGTCGCGGTCGACGGCGATGACGGCGGCGCCGAACCGGGCCGCCTCCGCGGCGAAGGCACCGGTGCCACAGCCGATGTCCCAGACGAGGTCGCCCACGCGCGGGCCGATGCGGGCCAGTTGGGCGGCCCGGATGCGGTCCGTCTCGCCCTCGCCGAGCTCGTGCTCCCCGCCGTAGCTCGCGGCGGGCAGGGCCCAGCCGCGCGGGGTCGTGCCCGGGTCGCGGCCCGCGATCCAGCCGGAGTCGTGGGCTGCGGGGCCGTCGTGGGCGACGGGACCGCCGATGGCGATGACGACGTTCGGGTCGCGCCAGGTGTGGTCGGCGGCCTTGTCGGAGGTGACGACGGTGACCTGCTCGCGCTCGGTGCCGAGCTCCTCGCAGATCACGAAGGTCCGGTGGACGCCGTCGAGGAGCAGGCCGAGCTCGGCGGGCCCGGCGCCGGGCGAGGTCAGGACGGCGACCTTGCTGTGGGCGCGGCAGACGTTCACGGCGCGGCGCAGGGTGCGGCGGTGGGCGACCACGACCTGGGCGTCGTCCCAGGGCATCCCGGCGCGGGCGAAGGCCTGGGCGACGGAGGACACGGCGGGCACGACCTCGACCTCAAGGCCGAACTCGGGGGCGCGCAGGGTGCGTACGACGCCGAAGAAGCCGGGGTCGCCGTCGGCGAGGACGACGGCGGTGCCCCGGTGGGCGGCGACGCGGCGGGCGGCGAGGGCGACGCTGCCGAGCCGGATGCGCTCGGCGGTCGGGGGGACCTCGGGGAGTGCGAGGTGGTGGGCGGCGCCCGCGACGAGGGTCGCGGCGCTCAGGGCCGAGCGGGCCGCCGTGGTCAGTGGCGAGCCGTCCCAGCCGATCACCGTGACCCGGTCGGCCATCGTCGTCTGTCTCCTGGGGTCTCGGGTCGGGCGGGGGTGGCCGGGGGCGGCCACGTGGGAGCGTACCTGGTGTGCGGGGGGTGTTTCGGGGGCGGTCGGTGGGCCTTCGCGGGGCGCCCCGGGCCCGCCCCTTTCCCGAAACCAGGGGGCGCAGCCCCCTGGCACCCCCGTTTATTGCCGCTTCGCGGCTCGTCCTCAAACGCCGGACGGGCTAAAACCTTGCCGCGCCGACGAGATATCCAGCCCGTCCGGCGGTTGAGGACGAGGCCGCAGGCCGATGACAGCCCCG
>NZ_JBHYJH010000298.1:0-6585 GCF_042740445.1 Streptomyces sp. NPDC059003
CGACATCTGCAGCCCGAGCCGCCACCACCCTCGACAGCAACCACTGAAAAGGCTCCAGGGCTGAGCTCGGCCTGCAGGACTGCGGGCCCCGCGTCGGTGCCGGGCCCGTCAGAGCAGGCGGAAAGCCGCTTGTGACCTGGTGCTTCGCCGCTACGACGCCATCGCCCCGGACGTGTGTGGTGGGGCGATACGACTGGACCCTTTTCATCCTTGATATTCGCAGTTCAGGAGGGTGCGGATGGCTTTGACGATGAGTCCGCTGCGGTTGGTGGAGCATCGGGCTCGGTGGAGGATTCGCGTTCGCCGGGGGCTCGCAGGCGGGCGTGGTCGCGGTTGAACTGCTGGTAGTGCTGGGTTGTTCGCGGTGGTGCTTGTAGGGGGTGCGGACAGTTGCGCCGGCTCCTTGGTAGGCGCGGTCGGCCAGGATCAGGATGTCTCTGGTCAGGCAGGCCTGGACGATGCCGTGGGCGCGGGCCGCGGTCAGGTCATGGGTCCGGCCGGGCAGCGCACGGGAGAACCAGAGGGGTGCCCCGTCCGCGCGCGAGATGACCCGCACGTTCATCCCGTGCTGACGGTGCTTGTGGCTGTAGTACGGCTCGTCCGCGGCCATTCTGTCGGCCGGGATGAGAGTCCCGTCAACGATGACGAAGTCGCCTTCACCCAGTCCCACCAGAGCCTCACGCAGGCCCGGCGCCCACGCCGCCTGGACGCCGGGAGTCTCGTCGACGTACCGCCATGCCGTCGTGGTGGAGACACCAAAACCCGCGGCGAGCTGCGGAAACGTCTCGTTCTTCCACAGATGCGCCCGAGCCAGGAGAGCCTGCTTGAAGCAATCGAGTCTCTGCCAGGGCGAGTTGAGCTCACGCCGACGGGCGTAGAGCAGCCAGGAGACATGCTCGACCAGCTCGTGGGAGACGTCGAGCATAGAACAATACGGAACCAACAGGGCCCCTCGGACGCCGGTGTGATGAGTGAGATCACCACGCCAACGACCAGGGGCCCTGTCCCGTCACCCCACCCCTCTGACCAGCACGTTCACCCCATCAGAGCTGGGATGAAAAGGGTTCACTGAGATCGAAACCGGCGGGGCAAGCTTTACCTCGCCTCCGTGCACGATGTGTTCTCCCGGCGAGTACTCGGCTACGCGATGGGCCCCAGGCACAATGCGGCCCTGGTCAGCGCCTCGCTGGAGATGGCCGCCGCGACACGCGGCGGCACTGTGGACGGCGTGATCCTTCATTCGGACCGCGGGTCGGAATACACGAGTGAGGCCTCCAACAGCCTCTGCTGCCAGCTGGGCATGGTGCAGTCCACGGGACGCACGGGCTCAGCCCTGGACAACGCCGCCGCGGAGTCGCTCCACTCCTCGATCAAGGTCGAGCACATCCGCAGGCATCGCTTCGCGACCCACGCCGAGGCCCGACTGGAGATCGTCACGTGGATCACAGACTTCTTCAACACCCGCCGCAGGCACTGCGCCACCGACGGGCTGGCTCCGGTGGACCCCGAGCAGATCATCAACCACACGCGCACCAGGACCCGTTCACAAACCTGAGCCACATAGAGGAAGCCTCCACGCCTCCGGAGGATTGCCACTCGCTCGTCACCACGGCCGTCGTGAACTCCTCGGCGAGATCGTTTCGGCCCTCGCTTGCCTGGCCGCAGCCGGACAGGCAAACCGACAGCCGACGGGAATCGTGGGATGAACTCTGGACACCCACCCCCACCACGCCCCGCCGCCAACCATGCACGAACTCGTTAGAGCCGAGAGGATGACCACTGTGCAGGACACGCCGCTGATCGTGCCCATGGCCGTCGACGCCTTCCTTTTCACCAAACCCGACAACAGGACTCCCGACGACGTGGACCGGCGGGCGACCAGTCTTGATCGGCTCCCCGAACACGCCCCCATGGGCCTCGCCCTTGATGCTGTAACTCCGGACCCGGACAATGACATGGGGATCTACCTTCAGTGGGAGCTGCCAGCCGTCCTGCGCACTGGTCAAGCGGCGCCGCCCAAGATGGCCAGCGGTCTCGAACCCCCCCATACCGGAGAGTTCCGTCTGATACCCAACCGGTGGCTCGTGACGCGCCGCGCCTTCGTCACCGCCAACACCTCGAAGCAGCAGACGCTCCACTGGCTGATCCGCGCCGACACCCCGGTACCCGAGTCCGACGACAGCGGGCGTACGGAAACAACCCCCGCAGCCGTGCTGCCCGGGCCACCCAGTGCGGATACCGGCACATATCCCTCCCAGGCCAATTACGGCGTCGCCTACCCGATCACAGATAGATCGGCCATTCCGGCAGAGCCGCACCAATGGAAAGCTGCCGGCGGGCCGCTGTTCCTCACCGCCAACAGCACAGGTCTGCCCGAATTCTGCTCGTATCAACCGTATAACAAGAACATCCTGTCCTTCCATGACCTCCTCGCTGATCTCACCGGCACTCAGGAGGAACTCGGTGCGGGTAAGGGGGAAATTACCGTCAACTACCTAGTTGTGGGCTGGTATTCTCACCAGAATTCCGACGTCCTTAACCCCGGCACAACGAAGCTGCGTGACACGCTGGCGGGATTCGGCTGGGATCTGCCAGGTGACGCCGACTCACCGGTCACTGGGACTGTGTACGCCGGCACGGTGCTGGGAGTCCCGTGGAAAGAAGACCTCGACCCCCTCACCTATCAGCCCATCCTTGCCAACATGTCCCGGTTCAGTCTCGACGCCCGCCCTGCCGCCGCCGAAGTGGGGCTGGCCGTCGGCCAGTCGTCCATGGAGGCGTGCATCGCAGCGGTGATCCGCTCCACCCTGCTGACCCCTGAGGAAGCACGCCTCTTCAGTGCCTTCCAGCATCGCCTCCTGGACGCTCCCGCGAATCCCGGGTTGCCCGACCATACGAACGAACCTGACGCTCAGCACGCCCTGCAGTACGGGGAGCACGCGTCCACTTTCTTCGCCACCCAGGGAGGCCGCTGCTGGCGTCTCGACAACACCAGCAGTGCACCACTCAACGCGGGCCAGGAGAGTGCACTGGCGACTGTCAGGAAGAAGCTAGCCTCCCTCAACGAAGCGCAGACCCAGTACAACGTGACGAACGCACAGTGCCGGGATATGTTCACCACGCTCAAGGGCCTCTGGTGGGTTTCCATGCATTACACCGATCAGGGGCCAAAACAGGCCGATACAGCAGCTGTCGCCGCCCTCAAGGAAGAACTCGCTCGCCGTGTAAAAGATCGCCAGATCTGCCTGGCCACGGTCGGCGCTCTCGCCACGGAAATCCGGCAACACATCACCACGGGGAAGCTGCCGCACCAGCTCCAGCCCTCGCCGATGCCGCCGTTCCTGCAAGCCACCAATCCGGTCGTCGTGATGCGCAATCTCCAGGCACGTCGGCGGACCACGGACCACGACGGCTATCTCAACGGCCCGCTGCCCGTCCGCCGTCCGCCCGCTGCTGCCAGCTCCCCTTTACCGGTGCACAACAAGCTGAAGGCTCTCCTCACTCCGCCAGCCCTCGCCTGCATCACGCCTCTCGCCCAAGAGTTCGATGCACTCGTAGAGAAGGTTGTCAACGGTGTCGGGGACCCCGGCGTCAATTGCGCAAAGGTCAGGGGAAGCGAAGGGACGGGCCTCCTCTCGAGTGCACCTGCTACCGACCCGTATACTCGATGGTGGAACCAGCCGTGGAAGCCAGCTTTCCTCGAATGGAGCGCAGACCTCTTCCCCAGCCACCTTGCTGGCGCCAAGGATCAATCCGTCTCACACCCGTACACACTCAGCACCAACAACCCAACGCCCACTGATTTCACCCCGCCCAGCCCGATCCCCCAGTACTTCCACCAGAAGACCGTAGTGAGCGGTGCGCCAAGGAAGATCCCCGAAACGGCCGTGCGGCACCTCTCATACTTCACCACCACGCATCCCATCCTCGAAGACCACACCCGCTACCGTCTGCTCCACGCAGCCGCGCTCGCGCAAGCGGAGCCCTCGAAGAGCGCCTACCTCACGCTCGAAGGCAAGATCGGCAAGCACGAGTGGAACCTGACCTCGGCTACCCTAGCGGGAGTCAACGAAGCATGCGCGGGCCGCAAACCGGACAGCCCATTGCCCACCCGCAGCGCCGCCCTTCCGCGTTCCAAGCCTGACGACCTCACCTACACAGCCCCTCCCCCGCCCGAGCAGACGACCACACCGTGGTTCGCCACCCCGGACCCTGCCGTGGTCACCGCCCGTGTCCCACACCTCCCCCTCAGCAAGGACCACTACACGGCCACTCAGGACTCTGACGAAAAGGCACTCGGCGATGCCGACTTCCCGCCCTTCCGCTCGGGGCAGCTGCAGCTGAGAAAGCTGATCGTCCACGACACGTTCGGGCGTCTCCTCAGCCTGGATCTGGGGAGGCTCCAGGTTGCCGAGCCCCTCTTTGCCAGCGACGCGAGCGAGACGGACACCCGCACCTACACCGTCCGCGGTGACGGCGACCCGATCAACGGCGCCGGACTCGTCGATCTGCGGCCCCGCCTCCACCAAGGCGCGCGGCTCCACTTCGACTACCTCACCACCAGCCCTGATCCCCAGCCCCTGTCCGCCCTACCGGATCCCGACGCCGCTAACCCCGTTCACGGCTGGCTGATGGCCACCCGGACCGGCAACCGTCACTCCCTGCTCTGCTACACCCCCCAAGGCACTCCGCTGTACGACCTCCACTGCCTCAGCGTTAGTACCGCTGCCACGGCCCGTCCCCTTCCCGGCTGTCCGTACGCTCCGAACCCCCTCAAGGACGAGAAGTTCCAGAAGCACCATCCCGTCCTCTTCTCCTTCGTCAAGCCACTCCTCGCAAGCGGCAGCAGCAAGGGCCACCTCGCCGCCCTTCTGTCCAGCCTCGACCAGAGCCTGGCCCACACGGCTCCACCCTCCCTACCCGGACCCGACAGCCACAGCCTAGCGCTCTTGATCGGCCGACCCATCGCCCTCGCCAGCGCCCGTCTACGTCTCGAACTCGACGGCCCCCCGCTACGCCCGCCCGCCACCGACGCCCTCAGGAAAGCCTCCCACCGGGCGGACGCACCTGCTTGGCCCGTAGCCCTCGGCAGCCCGCACCTCTACACCGACGGGCTTCTCGGCTACTTCACCGGGACCGGCTTCACTACGTTCTACACGCACTACCCGGCCGACACCAAAGCAGAACAGGAGACCCGCTACACCCAGGCACCCCAGCCCACTGACGTCACCGTCACTCCCCAAGAGCCGACCGCATCACCCACCGGGACCGACGTCTCCCTCCTCATCTGCCCACACACCAGCACCTACGCCATCACCGACATCCTCCCCGCGACCGCCCTTACGCTCTCCCCCACCACGCTCGACGGCATCCTCAGCACCCTCCAGCCCGCAATCCCCATCGGCCCCCTCCTCGCTCCCCCGGTCCATCCAGACACCCACATCCTTCGCATGCCCACCCCGAGCCTCGGTGAGGGCACCACCATCTGGGCCTGGGCCGAACCCTCCGACAACACCAAGGAACCCTGGACCTACACCACAGCAGCGCCCCCACAGACCACCGACCACTCCGCCACCCAAACCACCCACGCCCACACGGGATATCTGACCCGCGCTACGGGAACCGTTCAGAAGCAGGAGCAGAAAACGGATGCCACGCCGCAGGAACCGTGACACGAATCGCGGCACTCGGTAGCGGAAGGACCCCGTCGACACGGTCCTCGTACGTCGCGGCTTGCGACTGCCGATCGCCTCCCGCCAGGCATGGCAGGACTTCAAAAACGCTGGTGTCGCCGCGCTCCGAGGCCGACGGGTCACCGACGAAGCGGTCGCACAACTGCTCGCGTGGGACGAGTTCCTGCACACTCCCGTCATCGGCGCGCAGCCGGCCACGGAGTCCATGGCCCTGGTACAGACTCTGCGCGACCAGGACCTGGAGGCCTACGGCAAAGCCCTGGAAGCACTTGCCGCCGCGCACGAGCGGAAGAACCGGGCCCGTCGGTGCACCGAACTGTTGGGCGCTCTACGCGCGGGCCACTCCCTACTCGCGAGCCGCCTCATCGACGATGCTGACGATCCCAACTGAGACAGACAGCTGGGCTCGTTGGAACGGGCGTGGGCGTGGGTGAAAGCATCGCAGTTCCTGGACAGGCAGCGCACACTCGGTCTGGGTGGACTCGCCGCAGCCTGGGGCCGGCTGCACTGCCTGGAGCAGATGACACAGGAACAGCGCTCGGCGCTCCAGACGTACCGGACGCACATGGCCTCCCTCGGCAAGGGGAAGAACACGCGCCTCTTCAGAGCCGCGGCGCGCGACGCGATGTCCGTGGCTCAGGACGCGGTGCCCGCGTGGGTCTTGCCCATCCCCCAGGTCGCCGAGATGGTGCGGGCGAGGCGGGACGCCTTCCACGTCGTCATCGTGGACGAGGCCAGTCAAGCAGGCATGGAAGCCCTGTTCCTGCTGTGGCTGGCCCCCCGCGTGATCGTCGTCGGCGACGACAAACTGTGTGCGCCCGCCCTCACACGCAACACTGAATCTCTTTCATCCCGTTTCTTGGAGGGGGAAAGTGCTGGGCAGGGTGTGTGG
>NZ_JBHYJH010000299.1:0-6543 GCF_042740445.1 Streptomyces sp. NPDC059003
GAGGAGCGGGGTCTGGGGCGGAGCCCCAGTTCGGGAAGGGGCGGGTCTGGGGCGCTCCCGCGAGGGTCAGCGCTGGCGCGGCTCCGCCCCCAGGTCCCAGTCCCGGGCTAGCGCCACGGCAAAGGCGTCCGCCAGCTTCCGCTCACCGCTCTCGTTCGGATGCGTCCCGTCATACGTGTCCGAGTGGATGTCGTACGACGCCGGAGGCGGGACCAGGAGCAGCGGCGACGCGGCGGTGTCCAGGTCGGCGGCCGTCTTGGCGAGGAGCTCGTTGAAGCGGGCCACCTCCGCGGCGAAGGGCGGGTCGGATGCGGCGCGGACGTTCGGTATGACGGGCAGGACCGCGATCGCGACGCGCGGGTTCGCGGCGCGGGCCGCGGCCACGAAGCGGCGTACGTTGTCGGCGGTCTGCTCGGCGTTCGTGTAGAAGCCGAGGTCGATGAGGCCGAGGGAGACGAGGAGGACGTCCGCGCGCTCCTTGGCGACGCTCTCGCCGATGAGCGGCGCCATGTGCAGCCAGCCCTCGCCCCAGCCCGCCAAGTGGCGCCGGGGGAAGTCCGGTTCGGCGTACGCGTACGACGTGGGCGCGTCCGCCGTCTTGTCGTACAGCGTCTCGCGGGGCCCGACGACCTTGAAGGGCCCGCCGAGGGTGGCGCACAGGTGCCGCCACATCCAGTGCCGCCAGGTGTGTTCCCCGGCGCTTCCGATCGTCATCGAGTCGCCGACGAACATGAACCTGAGCATCCGCTCATCATCGCGGATCGGCGCGGCCAGCAGCGATGTGAGCCTTGACACCTGGCAAGGGGCGGCGGGGTGGCAGGCTTGTGGGCATGGGTGGCATGGGTGGCAAGGGTTCTTCGAGGGTGTGCGCGGCCGTGGCCGCGGTTCTGCTGTGTGCGGCGGCCGCGGGCCCCGCCGCGGCCGACGGCAAGCCGGGCAACGACAGCTTCACCATCAAGGACCCGCGGATCACCGAGTCCAGCGGACTCGTCGCGTCCCGCGCCCACCCGGGCGTCTACTGGACCCACAACGACCAGGACAGCGGCGCTTACCTGTACGCCGTCGACAGCCGCACGGGCGAGACCGTCGCCAGGATCACGATGACCGGCGTCGGCAAGCCCCGCGACGTCGAGGCCATCTCGATGGGCCCGGACGGGAATCTGTACGTCGGTGACATCGGCGACAACCTCGGCGGCAAGTGGTCCTTCGTGTGGGTCTACAAGCTGCCCGAGCCGAAGCGGCTGAAGGACCAGACGATCCGCGCCACGCAGTACGTCGTGAAGTACGCCGACGGCGCGCGCGACGCCGAGGCGCTGATGGTCCACCCGAAGACCGGGCGGATCTACATCGCCGACAAGAAGGAGGACGGCGGCTCCCTGTACGAGGGCCCCGCCGAGATGTCGACGTCACGGCCCAACGTCTTCCGCCGCACCGCGAGCACCGACCTGTGGGTCACCGACGGCGCCTTCTCGCCCGACGGCAAGCGGCTCGATCTGCGCGGCTACTTCGGCGGCGTCTCGTTCGCCTGGCAGGGCGACGGAAAGATCAAGCGCCTCGGCCGGCTCAGCGTGCCCCTCCAGCGGCAGGGCGAGTCGATCGCGTACAGCCCCGACGGGTCCCGCCTGATGTTCGGCACCGAGGGCGCCGAGAGCGACGTCGAGTCCCGCGAGGTCGAGGGCGCCGGGGGAGCGGGCTCGTCGTCCGGGGGCGGCGGTTCCGACGGGGACGACGGGATGAGCGGCGGGGTCAAGGGCGCGGTGGCCGTGGGGGCGGTGATCCTGGCGGTGCTCGGGCTCAGGAGGGTGTTCCGCCGGAAGGCCTGAGGGCTTGAGGGCTTGAGGGCTTGAGGGACTGAGGGACTGGGGGCCTGAGGGCTACTCGGGCTTCTCCTCTTGCTGCGCGGGCGGCTCCTCCGCCGGTGCCTCCTCCGGCGGTGCTTCCTCCAGCACGGGCCGCACCTCGTAGTGCAGCGTCGCGTCCCTGCGGACCTTGTGCGTGAGCGGGACCAGGAAGCCCTGCTGGAGGGGGTACTTGCGGGCGATGAGGCGCGACGCGCGCGCGTACTCGCCGCTGCCCCGGTCGAGCAGCCGGACGCGGGCCTTGAGCTGCGGGCCCGTCGGCCTGCCGCGCACGGTCGAGGGGGCGATCTCGACCTCCGGGTTGTTGCGCAGGCGCTTGACCTTGCCCGCCCTGCCGAAGGTCCGGAAGTAGGCGTGATCGCCGTCGACCACCAGGTGGAGGGGCGTGCCGACGCCGGTGCCGTCCTTCTTGTGGGTGGTGAGCAGGACGGTCTGCTGCTTCTCGAACCGGGCGAGCTCCGGGCTCGCCGGACGCGCGGGATTCGGCTTCATGCCTCCATACAGACACTGATCGCCGCGGCTGTCACGCCCTGTGCCACGGCGCCCCGCCGCCATGCGCCTCTTTGCGCCGTCAGGCCCCGCGCCGTCAGCCCCCCCCGCGCTGTCAGGCCCCGTCCCGCTCGGCCGCGCGCCGCTCCACGAGGACGTCGAGCCCGTCCAGGACGCGCTGGAGGCCGAACTCGAAGTGGTCGAAGCCCCAGCCGAACGCGTCCTCGGAGAGCCCCGCGACCAGCGGATAGCGCCCGTCCGCCATGACCCGCTCCAGGAACGGCATCTGCGCCTGCCAGAAGTCCTCGTCGGACAGCTGGGTGTCCTGCGCCGCCTGAGCGGCGTGCACCTGTGTGCGGGCGGCGCCGGTGACGTACCCCTCGACCATGATCAGCACGGAGATCAGCTCGGGGTCGCGCAGCCCCATCGGCCTGATCAGGCCCAGCATCAGCTCCAGGCCCGCCATGGCGCTCGGGCCGAGCACGGGGCGCGCCTGGTTGACCTGGAGCAGCCAGGGGTGGGCGCGGTACGAGTCCAGGGTCGCGCGCGCGTACATCTCCAGGGCCGCGCGCCAGCCCCCCTCGAAGGCCGTCGCGTCGGCGGACGGGGCCTGCACGTGGTCGAGCATCAGGTCGAGCAGCTCGGCCTTGCCCGGGACGTAGCGGTACAGCGACATCGTGCCCGCGCCGAGCTCCTGGGACAGGCGGCGCATGGAGACGGCGGCGATGCCCTCGGTGTCCGCGAGGCGCACGGCGGCGGTGACGATCCGGTCCAGGGTCAGGCCCGGTTTGCGGCCGCGCGGGGGCCGTTCGGCCCCGCCCCACAGCAGCTCCATGCTCCGTGTGATGTCGCCGCTGCCGGTCGTCTCCGTGGTCGCCATGGAGCTCACGATAAACCCTTGGGCCACGGATGAGTACGCTGTACTCTCATTCGCGTACGTCGTACTCCTCGTGGGTACGGCGTACGCGAACGGTGTCGGGCAAGACAGTCGGGCAGGACAGCGGGAGGACCAGTGACCGGTACGGACCACAGGGCGGGCGAGCACGCGGTGCGGGCCCGCGGCCTGCGCAAGCGGTACGGCGACAAGCAGGCCCTCGACGGCTTCGACCTGACCGTCGAGCACGGCACGGTGCACGGCCTCCTCGGGCCGAACGGCGCGGGCAAGACCACGGCCGTGCGCATCCTGTCGACCCTGATCAGGCTCGACGGCGGCCACGCGGAGGTCGGCGGCGCCGACGTCGTGCGCGAACCCGCGCTCGTGCGCGGCCGCATAGGCCTGACCGGGCAGTACGCGGCGGTCGACGAGATCCTCACCGGACGGCAGAACCTGGAGATGTTCGGCCGCCTCTTCCACCTCGGCGGCAGGCGGGCCGCGCGCCGGGCGCAGGAGCTGTTGGAGCGGTTCGGCCTCGAAGCCGCCGCCGACAAGGGCGCCGGGCAGTACAGCGGCGGCATGCGGCGCCGCCTCGACCTCGCCGCGTCGATGATCCTCGCGCCGTCGGTGCTGTTCCTCGACGAGCCGACCACCGGACTCGACCCGCGCAGCCGCAGCGAGGTCTGGGACTCCGTGCGCGACCTGGTGGCGGGCGGCACGACGGTCCTGCTGACCACGCAGTACCTGGAGGAGGCCGACCGGCTCGCGTCCCGCATCACCGTCATCGACCAGGGCCGCGCCATCGCCGACGACACCCCCGACGGCCTCAAGGCGACGGTCGGCGGCAGCCAGCTGGAGGTCGTGGTCAGCGAGCCCGCCGACCTCCCGGCCGCGGTGAAGGCCGTGGCCAGGGTCGCCGACGGCGAGCCGGAGACGGTGGACGCGGAGCGCAGGGTGCGGGCGGCCGTGACGGACCGGGTCGCCGCCCTCGCGGACGTCGCGCGCACCCTGCGGGACGAGGGCGTCGCGGCGGAGGACATCGGCCTCAGACGCCCGAGCCTGGACGACGTGTTCCTGCGTCTGACGGGCGGGACGACGGCGATGGGTGCGACGACGGCGACGGGTGCGACGACGGCCGGAGCGGCCGGGAAGACGGAGGCGGCGGCATGAGCGGCGTACTGACCAGTGACCTCTCTTCGGAAACGGGCCCGGTTCGCCCGGTTCCAGGGGTGCACGGCCGCGCCTACTGGGCGCTCTCGGACACCCTGAACATCACCCGCCGCTACCTCACCCACTTCCTGCGCCAGCCCGTCACCATCGTCTGGCAGCTGGGCTTCCCGATCATCAGCGTGCTGCTCTACGGCTTCGTGTTCGGCGAGGCGATGAAGGTGCCCGGCGGCACGGGCGACTACAAGGACTTCCTGATGCCCGGGATGTTCGTGATGACGATGGCCTTCGGCTTCATGAGCACGGCGATGGGCGTGGTCACCGACGCGTCGAAGGGCGTCATCGACCGCTTCCGGTCCATGCCGATGGCCCCGTCCGCCGTCGCCGCCGGGCGCGGCCTCTCCGACCTCGTCGTGGCCTGCGCCGAGCTGACGATCCTCGCGCTCACGGCGCTCGCCATCGGCTGGCGCCCCAACAACGGCGTCCTGAACGGGGTGGCCGCCTTCGCCCTGCTGCTGCTCCTGCGGTTCAGCCTGATCTGGGTCGGCGTGTGGCTGGGCCTCGTCGTGCCGTCACCGGAGGCCGCGGGCGGCCTGTACGCGGTCGCGTTCCCGCTCACGATGATCTCCAGCGTGTTCGTGGCGCCCTCCCTGATGCCGGACTGGCTGGCGCCGGTCGCCGCGTGGAACCCGGTGTCGTCCACCGGCACGGCGGCCCGCGAACTCTTCGGCAACCCCGGTGCGGGCGGCGCCAGTTGGGTCGAGCAGCACGCGGTGCTCATGGCGGTGGTGTGGCCGCTCGTGGTGACGGCGGTGTTCCTGCCGTTCGCGGTGCGGAGGTTCAAGGGGCTCAGCCGCTGAGTCGTCAGACGTGGGTAGGGGCCCGGCGCGTGGTGCGCCGGGCCCCTGTCGCGGAATCGCGTGCCGTTACAGCTTCTCGATCACGTAGTCCACGCAGCGCGTGAGGGCCTCGACGTCCGCCGGGTCCACGGCCGGGAACATCGCGACGCGCAGCTGGTTGCGGCCCAGCTTGCGGTACGGCTCGGTGTCCACGATGCCGTTGGCGCGCAGCGCCTTCGCGACGGCCGCCGCGTCGACCTCGTCGTCGAAGTCGATCGTGCCGATGACCTGCGAGCGCTTGGCCGGGTCGGTGACGAACGGCGTCGCGTACTTCGACTCGTCCGCCCACGAGTAAAGGCGCGTCGAGCTGTCCTTCGTACGGGCCGTGGACCAGGCGAGGCCGCCCTGGCCGTTGAGCCAGTCCAGCTGCTCGGCGAGCAGGAACAGGGTGGCGAGGGCCGGGGTGTTGTACGTCTGGTTCTTGCGGGAGTTGTCGATCGCCGTGGGCAGGCTGAAGAACTCCGGTACGTGGCGGCCGCTCGCGTGGATCCGCTCGGCGCGCTCGATCGCCGCCGGGGAGAAGACGGCCAGCCACAGGCCGCCGTCGGCCGCGAACGACTTCTGCGGCGCGAAGTAGTACACGTCGGTCTCGGCGATGTCGACCGGCAGGCCGCCCGCGCCGGACGTGGCGTCCACGAGGACGAGGGCGCCGTCGTCGGCGCCCGCGACGCGCTTGACGGGCGCGGCGACGCCCGTCGAGGTCTCGTTGTGCGTGAACGCGTACGCGTCCACGCCCCGTTCGGCGGCCGGGTCCGGGTGCGTGCCCGGGTCCGAGCTGATCACGGTGGGCTCCGCGAGCCACGGGGCGAGCTTGGCGGCCTTCGCGAACTTCGACGAGAACTCGCCGAACGTGAGGTGCTGCGACTTGTTCTCGATCAGGCCGTGCGTCGCGACGTCCCAGAACGCGGTGGAGCCGCCGTTGCCCAGGACCACCTCGTAGCCGTCCGGCAGCTGGAACAGCTCGCGCACGCCCTCGCGGACGCGGCCGACGAGGTTCTTCACCGGGGCCTGGCGGTGGGACGTGCCGAGGAGGGAGGTGCCGGTGGCGGCAAGGGCGTCCAGCGCCTCGGTCCGCACCTTGGAGGGGCCCGCGCCGAAACGGCCGTCGGCGGGCTTGATGTCTGCGGGGATCTGGATCTCAGCCACGGAGGGAGCGTAGCTGTTCTGGGGGGTAAGGGCTGGCCCCGTCCACCCCGCGAGACTGGGGGCTCCGCCCCCAGACCCCCTTCTCTCCGGCCTGCGGCCTCGTCCTCAA
>NZ_JBHYJH010000300.1:0-6504 GCF_042740445.1 Streptomyces sp. NPDC059003
ACGTCCCCTGCCCCATGGTGCAGTACTACTCCGCCTCACCACATAGGACAACGTCTACGGCAGCCGAGCCGTACTACTCGCAAAAGCAGAGGCGGCACGGCATGAACGTCCAGGTCATGGCCACCCCGGATGGCACACCGCTCTGGTTCTCCAGGGCAACACCAGGACGGACCCGCGACCTCACTGCGGCCCGCGCCCACGGCATCGTGCAAGCCTGCCTCACCAGGGAAGTCCTCGTGCTTGCGGTCCGCGCCTGCCAAGGCGCCGACGCTACAGTCCGCACCCCCTACAAGCACCACCGCGAACAACCCGCCCACTACCAGCAGTACAACCGCGACCACGCCCGACTCCGAGCTCCCGGCGAACGCCCCTTCGCGCAGTTGAAGTCCTGGCGACCGCTCCGTCGGGCCAGATGCTCCACCCGCCCCATCGGCACCATCGTCCAAGCCATCCACACCCTCCTCACCTGCGCCTATTCAGGATGAAAGAGGTTCAGTAAGAGCGTGTCCTATGTGGTGGGTTGGGTGAGGCGGGGCCCTAACCCTGGAGTTTGGACACCAGAGACACCTGGATCTTGATGGTCTGGGTGGTCAGGAGTCCCGTGCAGATGGCAATGAAGCACTACCTCGCCGAGTTCAAGGCGGACGCGGTCGCGTTGTACCAGTCACGGCCGGAGGCGATGATCAAGTCGGTCGCTGAGGACCTCGGGCTCAGCACCGAGACGCTGCGCAACTGGATCTGCGCCGCGGACGGGCGACGCCCCGGCGCCCACTTGCCGACAAGGGCCGCCGCTCCGGCCGGGTCTCACAATCCCGTGGAGGCCGAGCTCGCCGCCGCGCGCAAGCGGATCCGCGAGCTGGAGGAGGAACGCGACATCCTGCGCAAGGCGGCCCGGTATTTCGCGGCCGAGACACGCTGGTGAGCCGTTTCCAGTGGGTCGCCGACCACCAGCGCCGCTACGGCGTCAAGCAGCTGTGCACCATCCTCGGCATCGCCCGGTCCAGCTTCTACTACTGGCGCAAGACCGCGCCCGCGCGGGCCGCCCGCCAAGTGGCCGACGCCAAGCTCGCTGCGCGGATACGCACCGTCCATACCTCGGACGGCACCTACGGCGTCCCGCGCATCACCGCCGAGCTCCGCGACGACGGCGAGCGCGTGAACCACAAGAAGGTCGCCCGGATCATGCGGGCCATCAGGCTCGCCGACCTGCGTCTGCGCAAGACGCACCGCACCACCGTCCCCGACCCGGCCGCCGCGAAGGCCGCCGATCTGACAGGTCGCGACTTCACCGCCGAGCGGCCGAACACCAAGTACGTCTGTGACATCACCTACTTGCCGGCGAAGGGCGCGAAGCCGCTCTACTTGGCGACTGTCATCGGCCTGCGCTCACGCCGCCTGGCGGGCTGGGCGATCGCCGACCATATGCGAGCTGAGCTCGTCATCGACGCTGGCGGCCGCCGAGCGGACCCGCTGCAGCCTCAACGGTGCCATTTTTCATAGGGATCACGGCTCGCAATATATGAGTGCCGCGTTCGCCGACGCCTGTGCCAAGGCGGGCATGGCCCAGAGCATGAGCGCCATCGGCAGCTCGGCGGACAACGCCGCCGCGGAGAGCTGGAACGCGGCCCTGAAACGGGAGACCCTCAGGGGCGTGAAGGCATGGCCCACCGCACGCCACGCAAGGCTCGCGGACTTCCGCTGGGCGAGCCACTACAACACTGTCCGCCGACACTCCCGCCTCGGTCAACGCTCACCACTCGCCTACGAAGCCCTCTTCAACGAGCCGTCAACTACACTGCCCCAAGCCGCATGCACCCGTGTCCAAGCTCCGGTGCCAGCGGCTGTTGGGTTAGGCGAGCGGGGATCGCTGGCCGGGGCGGGAGTGCCGGCGGACGGTGTTGTAGCGGTGGAGCCAGCGGAAGGTGTCGAGTTGGGCTTCGCACTCGTTCGACCAGCCCTTCCGGCCTTTCAGCGTCTCCCTTTTGAAGCTGGCGTTGAAGGATTCCGCGGCGGCGTTGTCCGTGCTGGTGCCGATCGCGCTCATGCTCTGGCGGACACCGGCGAGGCGGCAGGCGGCGGCGAAGGCCCGGCTCGTGTACTGGGCCCCGTGATCGGTGTGCATCACCGCTCCGGCGAGACTGCCCGTGGGTGCGGATCGCGGGGGCGAGGGCGTCGGTGACGAGTTCGGTGCGTATGTGGTCGGCGATCGCCCGCCCGGCCAGACGACGTGAATACAAGTCGATGACGGTCGCGAGGTAGCAGAACTTCCCGCCGCCGAGGCTCAGGTAGGTGATGTCGCCGACGTACTTCCTTCGTGTTCACCGCGGTCGCGGTGAAGTCGCGGCCGGTCAGGTCCGGTGCCTTCACCCCGGCCGGGGCGGCGATGGTGGTGCGGTGTCGGCGTCTGGGACGGGCCCCTTCGAGGCCGCGGGTCCGCGTGATCCAGGCGACGCGCTGGTGGTCGACTGCCTGGCCGTCTCTGTCGCGGAGTTCGGGGGTGATTCTCGGGGCGCCGTAGGTGCCGTCGGAGTCCTGGTGGACCTTGCGAATCCGGGCCGCCAGCCGGTCCTCGGCGGCCTGCCGGGCCGCGCGGGCCAGGGCGGTGCGGCGCCAGGTAGTAGAAGCTCGAGCGGGCAATGCCCAGGATGTCGCAGAGCCGCTTCACGCCGAAGTGGCGCTGGTGATCGTCAACGAACTGGCGGCGGTTCACCAGCGCGTCTCCGTTGCGAAATACCGGGCCGCCTTGCGGAGGATGTCGCGTTCCTCTTCCAGTTCCCGGATCCAGTTGCGCAACGTCTCGGTGTTCACTCCGAGATCGGCAACCATCGACTTGATCGTCGCTCCCGGACGCGACCGGTACAACGGGACCGCGTCCGCCTTGAACTCGGCGGGGTAGTGCTTCATCCCCACCGGGACTCCGTTCTCCTGGACCATCAAGATCCAAGTCCCTCCGGTGTCCAAACCCCGGAGTCAAGGCCCATCGAACACCGGCTGTTCTCCCGGATTGCCTGCGCATGGCGCGGCCGCCCACTGACCAGCCACGAAGTCGCCGTCCAAACGATCGGGGTGGCTCGCACCCGCACCGGACTACGGGTGCGAGCCGCCCTGGACACCCACCGCTACCCCACCGGGCAGAACCCGGCCTCCTGGCAAGTCGCCGCCCTTCCTCTGACGCGCGACGACTTCCATGGCGACTGGAACTACACCCTGCACCCGGCGACGGAACCGCAGCCGCCACCGCCGTCCCGCCGCATCGATCCAGCCGTCACTGCCTGGCTCTCGGATCCGGCGCTGACCGGCATGCCCCGCCCGGAGCTGGACTTTCTGGTCGACCAAGTCGCCAACGTCTGGCAGCGGCTGGCCGACCGTGACTTGACCCGACGCACCGGCCGTCCCCGACAGCGCCCATCGGCTTGAGAAATCGGCCAGCTCGAGTATCACCACCGCGTGCTGGCCGCGGTGCTGCAGGCCCGCCGGGTAGCCACGCCCGTACTCATCACCGAGATCCTCGACTGCCACCGCACCTACCTGAACAGGTGTGCTGGCCAAGCCGCCGAACTCCTGGCCCTCCACGACATCTGCATCGCTCCGGCCAACGGCCCCAAGGCCCGCACCCGTGCTCAGCCACAGGCCCGCATCGATGCAGCCCGGCAACGTCAAGACGGACAGTAGTTGCCGCACAGGTTCCCTGTTGGAGCTCCTTGAGTCGCTGAGCGCGTCGGACAGTGTGGAGATGGTCCGCACGGTCCTGGAGCGGATGCTGCAGGAGCTGATCGAGGCGGAGGCGTCGGCCATAGGGGTCGCCCGGCACGAGCGGACCCCGACACGGGCCAACCTGCGCAACGGGCACCGCGAGAGGCCGTTGACCAGTACCATTGGGGGCCTGGGGCTCCGCATCCCGAAACTGCGGTCAGGGTCGTTCTTCCCGTCCCTGCTCGAGCGCCGACGCCGGATCGACCGCGCACTGTTCGCAGTCATCATGGAGGCGTATGTCCACGGCGTCTCCACACGCGCCGTCGACGACCTCGTCAAGGCCCTGGGCTCCGACTCCGGTATCTCCAAGGCCACCCTATCCAAGATCTGCACGCAACTCGATGACGAGATCAAGGCGTTCAGGGACCGGCGCCTGGACCACACCGCCTTCCCCTATGTCTTACTCGATGAGACGTACTGCAAGGCCCGGGTCCAGCACCGGATCATCTCGCAGGCGGTGGTAATCGCGACCGGCGTCAGCCGCACCGGCGACCGGGAGATCATTGGCCTCGCCGTCGGCGACAGCGAGAACGAACCGTTCTGGACCCAGTTCCTGCGCTCGCTGCGCGAACCCCCGATGCGATGGTGTCCCGCCATGTGGTGTAGCCGATCAAGTAAGTGGAACACCCAGGTTGCGGCCCGGATCGCCGTTTCCAGGAGCCCAGTTGAGGCTCACGGAGCCGGACCGGCGAATACCGCCGGGCGCTCCATGATGAGACATGCCAGCCGGGTCCCGGACCGGAAGCGACAGGTCGTGATCGACCATACCGCGAGATGAGACACGACTCGGCACCGCAATTCGATGCGGCGTGGTGTGTGTTTTCAGACGGCTTCCTGCTGTGAGCCGCGACACAATACATACGCTAAGCGTGAAGATCCTTCATGTGATCCTCGCCGACAGCGTAGAACCTGTGGCCGTGAGCCGCCAGTGTGCGCGCACGCAACAAGATCAACGTCGTTGAACTCTGCATAATTTACACATAGTTGTCTGTAATGCTGGGCAACCCTTCCTGCCGATTACGGCCTCACGGCTGCCTCCTGTACGCATTACCTCGGCAGTCCGGCCCACCACCCGAACCACCTTCCCGGCACACCTACTTAGGGGCTTAGCATGTCCGGAATCACCCGCCGCCGAGCCATCGGCACTATCGCGAGCACCACCGCCGCTCTCGCCCTCGTCGGTGCAGCCCGCAGCTCCGCCGAGGCCGCCGAGCCGCTCACCCACGATCGCCCCGGCAGCGAACCCGGCTCCTTCGACGAGGTATACCTCGGCCGCCACATCCAGGGCCGCCCCTCCCGCGATGGTGAACACCACGGGGACCACGGCAGCGGCTATTCCGTCCGCATCGACGGCGACGAACTGCACATCATGCGCAACGCCGACGGCACCTGGATCAGCGTCATCAACCACTACGAGCCCCAGGCCACCCCGCATGCCCTCGCCCGCGCCGCCGTCGCCGATCTCCAGGGCGCCGCCCTCTCCCCCCTCGCCCCGTCCGCCGCCTGATCCAGGAGCACCACCGCCATGACCGTACGCAAAGACCAGGCCCAGCTCACCGCCGACGAAAAGCGGCGCTTCGTCAACGCCGTCCTTGCCCTCAAACGCGACGGCCGCTACGACTCATTCGTCAGCACCCACAACGAGTTCATCATGAACGACACCGACAACGGCGACCGCGTCGGCCACCGCTCTCCGTCCTTCCTTCCCTGGCACCGGCAGTTCCTCATACAGTTCGAGCAAGCCCTCCAGTCCGTCGACCCGTCCGTCACCCTCCCCTACTGGGACTGGACCACCGACCGCACCCCCGCCGCCTCCCTCTGGGCCCCCGACTTCCTCGGCGGCACCGGCCGCAGCCGCGACGGCCAGGTCACCGAGGGCCCCTTCGCAGCCGTCACCAACATCTGGCGCATCAACATACGTGTCGACGACCGCGACTTCCTGCGCCGCAGCCTCGGCGCGAACGGGTACCAACTGCCCACCAGGGCCGAGGTCGACTCCGTACTCGCGATGCCCACCTACGACGCCCCTCCGTGGAACAGCGCCTCCGACGGCTTCCGCAACCACCTCGAAGGCTGGCGCGGCGTCAACCTCCACAACCGCGTCCACGTCTGGGTCGGCGGCCACATGGCCACCGGCGCCTCGCCCAACGACCCCGCCTTCTGGCTCCACCACGCTTACGTCGACAAGCTGTGGACCCAGTGGCAGAACCGCCACCCCAACTCGCCCTACCTCCCTGTCTCCGGCACCCCCGACGTCGTCGACCTCCACGACACGATGCGCCCCTGGGGTGACGTGACTCCCGCAGACATGCTCGACCACAGGCGGTACTACACGTACGACACGGCCGCCTGATCCTTCGGGTCGCCAAGTGGGCCCCGCTCGCGTACACCACAAACCGTGCCGCATACCCGGCACAAACGCGAACCGGGCCCACAGCCCCTCAGCGGGGGCGGAGACGGTGGATCGGGGCGCCGCCACGCGGGACACCTCGACAACCCCGCCAACATCATCAGTGAGGTTCCCCCGGCGTGCGGGAGGTGCTGATCGGCTGGTCAGGGCGGGTTGACCGGGTTTCAGGTTCGTTCGTTCGGCCGTTGCCTGGTCGGCGTGGTGCTTCTCCTCGAACTCGATCGGGCTGAGGTAGCCGAGCCGTTTCTGGATGCGCCCGGTGTTGTAGAAGGTGTCGATGAACTTCTTTCATCCTGAATGGTCGCAGGTCAACAGCGTGTGGTTGGCTTGGATGATGGTGC
>NZ_JBHYJH010000301.1:0-6479 GCF_042740445.1 Streptomyces sp. NPDC059003
ACCCACTCAGTGGGTTTGCCGGGTCACGGCAAGGTGATCCGGCTACCCGACTTAGACCACGGATCAGCTTCTGCCAGACCAGGCCGGTGCCAACATGCCCGAACAAGCCCAGCGCCAGGACGAAGTCCACTCCCACACTCGCGACGGAAGTATCCGCAGGCGGCACTCGGTCCGGCCCGTCTCTTCCAGCACGGCGTCCACGAGCTCGAACGGAACCACCTGGGTCAGCTCACCCAGAACACCAGGGGCAAAGACGTCACCCCTCCCGGATATGTTCTTCGCGGTCCTGCAAGAGGGCCGCTGGCCTCCGGGCCCGGCATGGCTGGTCCCCCCTGTCGAACCGATGACCTGGGGGTGCCACCGGGTCCGGGAGGCGCCGCTGGAGACGCTGATGAGAGGTCCGACTACCGCCTGGCCCGGCGCAACGCCCGGCCGCTCGCGGGCGGCAGGTCTGGATAACGTGGATGCGCGCACGACGCCAACGTCCAGGCCAGCACGCACGAGACCCGTTCGGGAGGACGGCTTGAACGACAGTGACAAGATGGGCGTCTTCCTCGGCCTGGACGTCGGCAAGTGCGCCCATCACGGGCACGGCCTGACTTCGGCTGGCAAGAAGGTCTTCGACAAGCAACTGCCCAACACCGAACCCAAGCTGCGGGACGTCTTCGAGAAGCTGAAGACCAAGTTCGGGCACCGTCCTCGTCCTGGTGGACCAGCCCGCTTCCATCGGCGCCCTCCCGCTCACGGTCGCTCGGGACACCGGCTGCAGGGTCGCCTACCTGCCCGGCCTGACCATGCGGCGGATCGCCGGCCTCTACCCCGGCAAGGCGAAAACCGACGCGAAGGACGCCGCGGTGATCGCGGACGCCGCCCGCACCATGCCGCACACTCTGCGCACGCTGGAACTCACCGCCGAGATCACCGCCGAACTCACCGTCCTCATCGGCTTCTACCAGGACCTGGCTGCCGAGGCCACCCGCACCTCCAACCGGATCCCCGGCCGCGCTACGGAAGGCCGGACGCCGCAAACTCGTCGAGGTGGTCCGCCCGAAGGCCCCGCGCATGGCAGCGCGGCTGATCGACGACGTCTTCGAGGCGCTCGACTAGCAGACCGTCGTGGTCCCGGGCAGCACCACGCTCGACATCGTGATCCCCTCCCTGGCCTGCTTGCTCGGCGCCGTCCACGACCAACGCCGGGACACAGAAGCCCAGATCAGCGCCCTGCTGGAGGCACACCCTCTTTCCACAGTCCATGCCGTCGCTACCCGGCGTCGGCGTCAGGACCGCTGCCGCACTGCCGGTCACCGTCGGCGACTGCACCAGCTTCCCCACCGCCGCCCACCTCGCCTCCTACGTCGGCCTCGCCCCGACCACGAAGCCCTCGGGAACCTCGATCCACGGCGAACACGCGCCCAGAGGCGGCAACCGACAGCTCAAACGCGCGATGTCCCTGTCGGCGTTCGCCGCCCTGCACGACCCCACCTCCCGCACCTACTACGACAAATGCCGAGCCCGCGGAAAGAACCACACCCAGGCACTCCTCCGCCTCGCCCGACAACGCATCAACGTGCTGTTCGCGATGCTCCGCGACGGCACCTTCTACGAACCCCGAACCTCCCGCCTCTCTTGACGAAAGGCATAGAGGCACCCCTCGGCTGAGAGGACCGGCCACCCCGTGACCGCGACCATCACCACCCCGCCGCCCAGGATCAGCCTGCGCCGCACCAGTCCAAGGCCGTCCACGCCGCGCACACCGTGCTGCGCCACACCGCCCGGACCTCTGAGGTGATGGCCTGCGGCACCGGATCGGCGGCGTACTCTGGTTCAGCATGCGCGTGTCGCTCATGGGCAACTCCTCGCGGTCAGGGGCCAGCAGGCGCACGGATTCTGTCCCACGGGCCGCGGCCGAATCCTCCGGCGCGCGGGAGAGATCGCCTGTCCGGGCGAGAGGTGGTGCGCGCGTACGAACGGCCCCTCGACCTGCGCGCCATGGTCATGCATGCTCTCGGTGGTTCCCGCCCATTCCCTGGGGTCGGTTCGGTGCAGGCCGTTTCCATGGTCACCCTCGTCGGCTCTCAGTGCCACGCGCGGTAGCGAGGCAGTCGTCAACCAGCGCTGCACGTCATCGCCTGCAGCAACGAGGAAGGCATCGCCATTCCGGGCGAGACACGAGACGTGCCGCTCGAGCTGGGCGAGCCCGGACAGCGCGGACTCGGCTGAACAGTGTGTCTGAACCCCCTCGCCTCCAGCCCTGCCTCGGCCCGTGACCCGCCGGACGAGCCCTAGTGACCTGAGTCAGAGGTTTGTCGTTAGTTGAGCATGAGTCACCGCAGGCCGAAGATTCCACCGTTGTCGTTGTCTCATGAGCAACGGGCTGTGCTGGAGGGTTGGTTGCGTCGCCGTTCGACTGCTCAGGCCTTGGCGCAACGGTCTCGGATCGTGTTGGAGTGTGCGGAGGGCCACTCCATCATGGAGGTGTCACGGCGGTTGAAGGTGGCGCCGGACACGGTCCGCACGTGGCGGCGACGGTTCCTCGCTCATGGTTTGGACGGTCTGTGCGACGAGCCGAGGCCGGGTGTGCCTCGAAAGATCAGTGATGCGGATGTCAAGCGGGTCATTATCAAGACGCTGGAGGAGACACCCAAGAACGCCACGCATTGGTCGACGAGGTCGATGGCGGCGGCGACCGGGATGTCCCAGTCAGCGGTCTCGCGGATCTGGCGGGCGTTCGCTCTGGCCCCTCATCGGGCGGAGAGCTTCAAGTTGTCCACCGACCCTTTGTTCATCGACAAGGTTCGTGACGTGGTCGGCCTCTACCTGGACCTGCCCGAGAAGGCGTTGGTGCTGTGTGTGGACGAGAAGTCACAGATTCAGGCGTTGGACCGATCGCAGCCGGTGCTGCCGATGGTGCCGGGGGTTCCCGAACGCCGCAGCCACGACTACGTGCGCGCGGGGACCACCACCCTCTTTGCGGCGTTGAACACCGCCACCGGCGGGGTGATCGGCTCTCTGCATCGTCGTCACCGGGCCGCGGAGTTCAAGAAATTCCTCACCAAGCTCGACAAGGAGGTACCGACCGGCCTCGATGTGCACCTGATTCTCGATAACTACGCGACCCACAAGACACCTGCGGTGAAGCAGTGGTTGCTCACCCATCCGCGCTTCCACCTGCACTTCACCCCTACCGGTTCCTCGTGGCTCAACCTGGTGGAACGGTGGTTCGGCGAGTTGACACAGAAGAAGCTCAAGCGGGGTGTCCACCGTTCCGTCCACGCACTCGAGCGCGACATCCGTGACTGGCTCACCGACTGGAACAACCACCCCAGACCGTTCGTCTGGACAAAAACCGCCGACGAGATCCTCGACAGAGTCGCCGCATACTGCCACCGAATCTCTGACTCAGGTCACTAGCCGGACGTCCAAATCATCCCTAGAAGATCACTGAAGATGTTGTGGTGGGGCTGTCCGGCCGCGGGCTGGGTGGGCCCGTCGGTCATGTGGTGGCCGTCTTGATCGTCCAGGTGCCGTCGCGGCGGTCGAGTCCGAGGTTGATCAGCCGGCGGAGGTTGAGGGCGGCTGCCCGGGTGTGGAGCCAGGTGTCGTTCTTGAGGGTGCCCAGGTAGCGCAGGCGCCGGTTGCCGTGTGCGACGAGCCAGGCGACGCCGCGTTCGACGGGTGGTCTCCAACGCCGGTAGGCGGCCTGCCAGCCGGGGTCGGTGGCGGCCTGGCGGGCGGCATGCTGCTGGTCGTGGTGGGGGCGGATGGTCAGGATCTTTCCGCGCTTGCAGGTCGTGCAGCGTGGCCGCAGCGGGCAGGCGGCGCACAGCTCGGCGAACAGGGCGATGCGCTGGTGGTGTTGGCCGCCGGGTTTGCCGAGCGCAACGGTGTGGCCGGCTGGGCAGGTCACCTGACCGGTGGTGGTGTTGATGCGGAAGTCGTCCAGAGTGAAGCCGCCTGGGACGGAGGGCCTGAGCGGGGCGGGCTTGCAGAACACCTCGTGCCCGGCCTCCATGAGGGCGGCCCGATGCTGGTGGCCGGAGTAGGCGGTGTCGCCGAAAACCTGCAGGGGGCCGGTTTCACGGGCCAGGAGGTCCTGAGCGACGGCGCCCTCGGAGTGCTCGGCTCCGCTGCCCGGCCGCAGTGCCAGGGCGGTGAACAGGCCGGTCTCGGGCTCGAAGGCGAGGTGGGCCCTTGAACCCGTCGCGGCGGTCATGGACGGTCTTGTGGATGTGTCTGGCCTCGGGGTCGACGGTGGAGATGACGCGGCCCGGGGCGGTGCGGCGGGCGATGCGCCAACGTCCGTCGGTGCCGTCGCCGTCGTCGGCGGGTTCCACGTCCTGACCTGCAACCAGGGCCAGGATGCCCACCGCGTTCGCGGCCCTCTCGCCCCGGTTCTGCTCGGGCAGGTGGCCCAGGACCCGCAGTGCGTCGCTCACCAGGGCGTCGACAAGTTCGGCGCGGGCCTTCTCGCCGTCCCAGGCGATCTTCGGTTTGCCCGGGCCGGACGGGCAGTCGTGCCCTCTGGCATGCCGTGTGACGGTCTCGCTGCCGCCGGGTACCTCACGGGCCACCCTGCGGATCGCGGAGACGAGCTGGGTGACGCTGTCCTGGGTGGCCACCGCGTCCTCGAACACCGTCGAGTCCAACGTCCACCGCCGGCGGCTGTGCAGGACGCCGGTCGCCTCGATCACCTTGCGCACCGCGGTGAAGAGCCGGTGCGGGTCCCGCGAGTGCTGCAGACGGCGCCTAAAGTACGTCAGCAGCGACGGATCGAAGCCGACGCCCAGCAGCCCGAGACCGCAGGCCGCCTTCCATCGCAGGTCGCAGCGGAGTTCCTGCACGGCCTCCACGTCCGACAAGCCGTTCAGGACCTGCAGCACGATCACGGTGGACAGCACCTGCGGCGGATAACTCGGGCGCCCGTCCGCCGACGGGTACATGTCCGCGAACATCCCCGCCGGGAACAGCGCCTCGCGGTGCTCGGCCAGGAACGCGTACACACTGCGCTGCGGGATCAACTCCCGGCAGACTTCCCACACATCAGGCCCCACCGGACGAGGAGCCTCGGCCCCCTGCATACCACCAGTCTGGCCCTGGCCCTCACGGGCCGGGGCCAGAACCCCAACATCTTCAGTGATCTTCTAGGTCCTGTCTGGAATTCGGATCACGGGTGCGGTGTGATGCTGCGGAGCCAGAGCATCGCACCGCACAGGTGTAGTCCGGCTTCGTAGCTTTCTGGGGTGTTGTCGAAGCGGGTGGCGATACCGCGCCAGTTCCGAAGCCGGTTGATGCACCGCTCCACGGTGTTGCGCCCCTTGTATAGCTTCGCGTCGTGGCCGACCGGCCGACCGGCCGACCGCCCTTTGAGCCCCGCTTCTTGCGGTGGGCGGCCTGGTCCTTCTTCTCCGGGATCACCGCTCGGATTCCATGCCGTCGCAGGTAGCGGTGATGGGCTATTTGGTTTTGGTTCAGGCAAGATTCTTGTGGAGCGTGACGGAGCGTCATCAGGATCATGCGAGGAGGACTCGCTTGCGCAGCAGCGGGAGTCCGGCCCGGTTGAACATCTGCCGCTTCAGGGTCTTGAGTCTGTTGACGTGTCCCTCAACCCTGCCGGAGCTGTAGTCCATGGTCAGGCCGACCAAGACGGCGTCGAGGTCCTGTCGCAGGAATCCGGCGAAGCCCTTGATCGGTGGCGGTGCGGTCTGTTCAGCCTGGCGGATCCAGTCCTCCAGCAGGAAGCCGCGGCGATGGCGGAGCAGGTCGGTGAACGCCCGGGCGAAGTCGCAGGCGCTGGCGATGTCCGGACAGGCGAGCCGGACTTCTTCGAGCCCTTGGGCGCTCGGACAGGCCAGGTTCTGGCGGTCTTGCATGATCCAGCCGGTGATCCTGCGCGGGCTGGGTATCTCGGCGGGCGCCGGGGGTGCGGTCCCGGCCCGCACCGTGCGCAGGTAGCGGGTGAGGGTGGAGTAGCCGCCGTGGTAGCCCTGCTCGCGAAGGTGCTGGAACAGCTCGGTGCCGCGGGTGCGTCCGGCCGCGAACTCGGCCTGCAGGAAGGGCTTGAAACGGTCGAGGGGGACGCTGCGCCGGTCGCGGGCGGAGGCGAGCAGGGTGTCGAGGTCGGTGTCGCGGTAGCGGCGGACGGTCTTGCGGTCCAGGCCCAGGCGGCGGGCGATCTCGCTGAGCGGGTAGCCGACGGTGGCCATGCGGTTGATCTCCTCGTGCCGGTTCAGGACGCGCTGGACGATCAGGGTCGGCGGCAGTACGTCGAGGGCCGGAATCTGCACCGGCTGGTCGCGTCCGCGCTTGGCGTGCTTCTTCAGGCAGCCGCGGTGCTGGTGGCAGACCTGTTCGACGGCCCGGGACAGGCTCTGTAGCAGGTGCCAGCGATCAGCAATCTGGACTGCATCCGGGCAGGCCGTGGCTGCGGCGCGACTGTAGCTGCTGTCGCGGTCACGGCAGATGACCTCGGCGCCGGGGTG
>NZ_JBHYJH010000302.1:0-6437 GCF_042740445.1 Streptomyces sp. NPDC059003
GGGGTCCTAGGGGCGGAGCCCCTAGTTTCGGGAAGGGGCGGGTCTGGGGCGCCCCGCGAGGGCCCCGTCACCGCCCGTGTCCACCACGCGTCACACCGGTACAACCCCGCCGTGGCCCGCCCCGGCCACCCCCCTTCACCGTAAAAACAGGAGCGCTCCGCAAAAACACTCCTGACCACCCACATTCGCGTATGCGGAAAAGTGCCACGGAATGCCCGACTCCCTTTCCCGGGCGTAACACTGCGTAATAGGGGCGCAATCAAGGATCGAAGATCAATTCCCCGCGCCGCGCGCGTAAAAGATCTTCCCCGGCCGATCGGGCCGCACCGCCCCGAACACTTCTGTCATGAGTAAAACCCCTTAACAGTCCTGCACGTTCCGCTATGCCGGATGCGCCGAAGCGTGCATATTCCGCCACAACCGTCCCCTCGGTTCCAGCGCGGAATACTCCGTGGCATAACAAGAGCGTCACAGCCTTGGTCCGACCACTCCACCAGGATCAATTGCGCCCTTAGAGTCACGGCCAGTCACCGCGCCGCCGGGCGCGAACTGAATTGCACGGCCCTGTACCACCACCAGTACGGCCCGGCGATCTTCACGGCACCTCAGCAGAGGGCCGCGCCTGGGGAAAGGACCAATCGTGCGAAACCGTTCCGCGCTCATCCTCACCACGGTGTTGACCACAGGGGCACTCACCCTCACCGCCTGCGGGTCGCGCGACAAGGACAAGGACGACGACAAGGCCGGAGGCAAGCAGACCGTCGTCATCGGCTTCGACGCCCCCCTCACGGGCGACCTCTCCGCCCTGGGCATCGGCATGCGCAACTCCGCCGACCTGGCCATCAAGAAGGCCAACAAGGCCAACGAGGTCGACGGGGTCGAGTTCAAGCTCCAGCCCCTCGACGACCAGGCCCAACCCTCCGTCGGCGGCCAGAACGCACAGAAGTTCATCAGCAACGACGACGTACTCGGCGTCGTCGGCCCGCTGAACTCCAACGTCTCCCAGTCGATGCAGAAGCCCTTCAACGACGCCACCCTCACCCAGATCTCGCCCGCCAACACCGGCACCGAACTCACCCAGGGCGACGGCTGGAAGACCGGCGACAAGAAGCGCCAGTTCAAGACCTTCTTCCGCACCGCCACCACCGACCAGGTCCAGGGCCAGTTCGCCGCCCAGTACCTGTTCCAGAAGGCGAAGATCAAAAAGGTCTATCTGATCGACGACCAGAAGACCTACGGCGCAGGCCTCGCCGCGTCCTTCAAGGACACCTTCACCGACCTCGGCGGAAAGATCGTCGGCCAGAACCACGTCAACCCCGAGGACCGCGACTTCAAGGCCATCACCTCCAAGGTCAAGTCCACCGGCGCCCAGGCCGTCTACTACGGCGGCGAATACCCCGCCGCCGCCCCCCTCAGCCAGCAGCTCAAGGAATCCGGCGCCAAGATCCCGCTCATGGGCGGCGACGGCATGAAGAGCGAAGAATTCCCCAAGCTCAACAAGAAGGCCGAAGGCGACCTCGGCACCTCCGTCGGCGCCCCCGTCGAGAAGCTGCCCTCCGCCAAGCAGTTCATCGAGGACTACAACAAGAACTACAAAGAAAACATGGAGACCTACGGCGCCGGCACCTACGACGCCACGTGGTCGATCATCCAGGCCGTCAAGCTCACCGTCCAGGACAACGACGGAAAGCTCCCCTCCGACGCCCGTGAAAAGGTCCTCGCCAACATGAGCAAGGTCAAGTTCGACGGCGTCACCGGCACCGTCTCCTTCGACCAGTACGGCGACACCACCAACACGATGATGACCGCCTACCAGATCACGAAGAACAAGTGGGTCGCCAAGTTCAACGAGGCCTACAAGCCGCGCAGCTGAGCACCACCCCATTGACCTCACACCGCGCGGGAGTGCTACCAGCGCTCCCGCGCGGCGCCATATCCGAACCATCCAACGGAGGCCCTGCGGTGAACGAACTGCCGCAACAGCTGGCCAATGGACTCATCCTCGGCGCGATGTACGGTCTCATCGCGATCGGCTACACGATGGTCTACGGAATCGTCCAGCTCATCAACTTCGCCCACGGCGAGATCTTCATGGTCGGCGGCTTCGGCGCCCTCACCATCCACCTCTGGCTCCCCGAGGACTTCTCACTCCTCGCCGCCATCCCCCTCATGATCATCGGCGGCGTCATCTGCTCCGTCGCCGTCGGCACCGCCGCCGAACGCTTCGCCTACCGCCCCCTGCGCGGCGCACCCCGCCTCGCCCCCCTCATCACCGCCATCGGCCTGTCCATCCTGCTCCAACAGGCCATCTGGAAGTGGTACCCCGACGCCAAGAAGGACCGCTCCTTCCCCCAGTTCAGCGGCGACGCCGTCGACATCTTCGGCGCCCACATCCAGCGCGGCGACTTCTTCATCATCATCACCGCACCCCTGTGCATGCTCATCCTCGCCTGGTACGTCAACAAAACCCGCTCCGGGCGCGGCATGCAGGCCACCGCACAGGACCCCGACACCGCCAAACTCATGGGCATCAACACCGACCGCATCATCGTCCTCGCCTTCGCCATCGGCGCCGCCTTCGCCGCCGTCGCAGCCGTCGGCTACGGACTCCACAACGGCCAGGTCGGCTTCAAAATGGGCTTCATCATGGGCCTCAAAGCCTTCACCGCAGCCGTACTCGGCGGCATCGGCAACATCTACGGCGCCATGATCGGCGGCATCGTCCTCGGCGTCGCCGAAGCCCTCGCCACCGGCTACATGGCCGACGTACCCGGCATGGAGCAATTCGGCGGCGGCGCCTGGAAGGACGTATGGGCCTTCGCGCTCCTCATCCTCGTCCTCCTCCTCAGGCCCCAAGGGCTCCTAGGCGAACGCGTCGCGGATCGGGCGTGATACCCATGACAACGAAAACCCCCAGCACACCCGACACCCCCCACCTCGCCACCAAGCAGACGGGCACCCCCACCTCCACCCTCCCCCTGCCCGAACCCGTCGCCCGCATCGCCGTCCTCGCCGGCTCCGCGGCCGCCCTCATCGGCACCTTCCTCGCCTGGACCTGGACCACCGCCTTCCCCGGCGACCTCACCGTCACCGGCTACCCCGGCGGCCTCCAACTCATCACCCTCACCGGCGCCGCCCTCACCCTCCTCCTCACCCTCGCAGGACAAGGCATCCGCGGCCTCACCTGGCTCGTCCCAGGCGGCACCAACAGCCCCGTCCTCCTCCTCACCCTCGGCGTCCTCGGCTCCACCGGCTACACCATGGGCGCCATCGCCGAACACCTCGGCGGCATCGTCAACCTCGAACCCGGCGCCTGGGTCTCCGGCATCGGCGCCCTCATCGCCACCATCGGCGCCCTCGGACTCCCCTCCGACATCCCCACCGACGAACACCACACCAACCCCTGGCACCGATTCCGCGCCAGCCTCAAAGCCCCCGCCCCCACCCGACCCAGGGATCTCCCCTCCTGGATCGAAATCCTCATCATCGCCGCATCCTTCGGCATCGGCCTCTACCTCCTCGCCTACGGCATCGACGCCTACTCCGAACTCTTCATCGGCTTCCTCATCACCGCCGCGTTCGGCGCCACCGCACTCAACCGAGCCGGACTCATCCCCCGCCTCAACACCCTCACCGCCAAACACCGCAACGTCACCTTCACCGCCGCCATCGTCGCCGCGGCCCTCTTCCCCTTCACCCAGGACGACAGCGCCTACGCCCTCGTCGGCGTCAACATCCTCATCTTCGCCACCGTCGCCCTCGGCCTGAACGTCGTCGTCGGACTCGCCGGACTCCTCGACCTCGGATACGTCGCCTTCCTCGGCGTCGGCGCCTACACCGCCGCCCTCGTATCCGGCTCCCCCGCCTCCACCTTCGACGTCCAATTCCCCTTCTGGGCCGCCGTCCTCACCGGCGCCGCCGCCTCCCTCGTCTTCGGCGTCGTCATCGGCGCCCCCACCCTGCGGCTGCGCGGCGACTACCTCGCCATCGTCACCCTCGGCTTCGGCGAGATCTTCCGCATCACCATGAACAACCTCAACGGCCGCTCAGGACCCGACCTCACCAACGGATCCCAAGGCATCCCCAACATCCCCGACCTCGAAATCCTCGGCTACAACCTCGGCGTCCCCCACGAAGTCGCCGGCTTCACCCTCAGCAGACCCGCCAACTACTACCTGCTGATGCTCCTCTTCACCGCCGTCGTCGTCCTCGTCTTCCGCCGCTCCGGAGAATCCCGCATCGGCCGCGCCTGGGTCGCCATCCGCGAAGACGAAACCGCCGCCACCGCCATGGGCATCAACGGCTTCCGCGTCAAACTCATCGCCTTCGCCCTCGGCGCCACCCTCGCCGGCTTCGCCGGCAGCGTCCAAGCCCACGTCTCCTACAGCATCACCCCCGAGCAGTACCTCTTCGCCAACACCGTGCCCCCCAACTCCGCCTTCCTCCTCGCCGCCGTCATCCTCGGCGGCATGGGCACCATCAGCGGACCCCTCATCGGCGCCGCCCTGCTCTACCTCATCCCGGCCAAACTCCAATTCCTCGAGGACTACCAACTCCTCCTCTTCGGCCTCGCCCTCATCCTGCTGATGCGCTTCCGCCCCGAAGGCCTCGTCGCCAACAAACGCGCCCAGCTCGAATACCACGAGACCGACCAACTCGACATCCCCGAACAACAGAAACTCCCCGAAGGAACCGTCGGCGTCAGCAAGGCGGGGGCGTGACCACCATGACCACCACCACAACCACCGTCCTCCAAGCCACCGGCGTCACCATGCGCTTCGGCGGCCTCACCGCCGTACGCTCCGTCGACCTCACCGTCGACAACGGCGAAATCGTCGGCCTCATCGGACCCAACGGCGCCGGAAAAACCACCTTCTTCAACTGCCTCACCGGGCTCTACACCCCCACCGAAGGCAGAGTCGCCTACAAAGGCACCATCCTCCCCGCCAAACCCCACCTCGTCACCGACGCCGGCATCGCCCGCACCTTCCAGAACATCCGGCTCTTCGCCAACATGACCGTCCTCGAAAACGTCCTCGTAGGCCGACACACCAGGACAAAAGAAGGACTCTGGTCCGCCCTGCTCCGCGGCCCCGGATTCAAAAAAGCCGAAGCCGCATCCCACGCCCGCGCCATGGAACTCCTCGAATTCATCGGCCTCGCCCACAAAGCCGACCACCTCTCCAGGAACCTTCCGTACGGCGAACAGCGGAAACTCGAAATCGCCCGCGCACTCGCCAGCGAACCCGGACTGCTGCTCCTCGACGAACCCACCGCCGGCATGAACCCCCAAGAGACCCGCGCCGCCGAAGAACTCGTCTTCGCCATCCGCGACCAAGGCATCGCCGTCCTCGTCATCGAGCACGACATGCGCTTCATCTTCAACCTCTGCGACCGCGTCGCCGTCCTCATCCAGGGCGAAAAACTCGTCGAAGGAACATCCGAGGTCGTCCAGGCCGACGAACGCGTCATCGCCGCCTACCTCGGCACCCCCTTCGAAGGCGAACCCGGCGCCGCCGAAGTCGCCGAGGTCGAAGCCGCCGAAGCCTCGGCGGACACCTCGACGGGCACCCCGGCCGACCCGCCTGCAGACACCCCCGCAGACGCCCCGGCGGAAGGAAAAGGCCTGTGACCGCACTACTGGAGGTCGAAGACCTCAGAGTCGCCTACGGCAAGATCGAAGCCGTCAAAGGCATCACCTTCAGCGTCGAAGCCGGACAAGTCGTCACCCTCATCGGCACCAACGGCGCCGGCAAGACCACCACCCTGCGGACACTCTCCGGACTCCTCAAACCACTCGCCGGAAAAATCGTCTTCGACGGCCGCCCACTCAACACCGTCCCCGCCCACAAAATCGTCGCCCTCGGCCTCGCCCACTCCCCCGAAGGCCGCCACATCTTCCCCCGCCTCACCATCACCGAAAACCTGCAACTCGGCGCCTACCTCCGCGACGACAAAGCAGGAATCGACAAAGACATCCAGCGCGCGTACGACCTCTTCCCCATCCTCGGCGAACGCAGAAAACAAGCCGCAGGAACACTCTCAGGCGGCGAACAACAAATGCTCGCCATGGGCCGCGCCCTCATGTCACGCCCCAAACTCCTCATGCTCGACGAACCCTCCATGGGACTCTCACCGATCATGATGCAGAAAATCATGCACACCATCAACGAACTCAAATCCCAGGGCACCACCATCCTCCTCGTCGAACAGAACGCCCAAGCCGCGCTCTCCCTCGCGGACCACGGCCACGTCATGGAAGTCGGCCGCGTCGTCCTGTCCGGGACCGGACAGGACCTCCTCCACGACGAGTCCGTCCGCAAGGCCTACCTCGGCGAGGACTGAGCCTGGCCCCTGGGCCTCGCGCAGCGAAGAGGGGGGGGGCCCCCCGGTGGGGGGGGGCGCCCCCCGGGGGGGGATTTTTCCGCCCTACCCCC
>NZ_JBHYJH010000303.1:0-6350 GCF_042740445.1 Streptomyces sp. NPDC059003
CGCTGCGTCGCCGCCTTCTTCTTTGCGCGGGCGCGGGGCCCCCCCCCCCCCCCCGTTTCGGGAAGGGGGGGGCTTGGGGAGCCCCCGGCAGGGCCCACCCCACCGCCCACCCCGCCCCACCCCCGCCCCAAGGAAAGGCGCCCCCATGGCCACCGAACACCCCGCCTACCCCGTAGGCCTCCGCCTCACCGGCCGCCGCGTAGTCGTGCTCGGCGCCGGCCAGGTGGCCCAGCGCCGCCTCCCGGCCCTCATCGCGGCGGGCGCCGACATCCTCCTCGTATCGCCGTCGGCGACCCCCTCCGTGGAGGCGATGGCGGACGCCGGCGAGCTCACCTGGCACCGCCGGCCGTACGCGGAGGGCGACCTCGCCGGCGCCTGGTACGCCCTGATCGCCACCAGCGACCCCGCCGCCAACACCGCAGCCTCCGCCGAGGCGGAGCGGAACCGCGTCTGGTGCGTCCGCTCCGACGACGCCGACGAGGCCACCGCCTGGACCCCCGCCACCGGTCACAGCGAAGGCGTCACCGTCGCCATCCTGACCACGGACGCCAAGGAGCGCGACCCCCGCCACACCGCCGCCATCCGCGACGCCGTGGTGGAGGGCCTGCGCGACGGCACCCTGGTGGCCCCGCACCACCGCTCGCGCACCACCGGCACCGTCGCCCTCGTCGGCGGCGGCCCCGGCGACCCGGACCTGATCACGGTCCGCGGCCGCCGCCTCCTCGCCGGGGCGGACGTCGTCATCGCCGACCGCCTGGGCCCGCGCGACCTGCTCTCCGAGCTGCCGCCGCACGTCGAGGTGATCGACGCCGCGAAGATCCCCTACGGCCGCTTCATGGCGCAGGAGGCCATCAACAACGCCCTGATCGAGCACGCCAAGCAGGGCAAGTCGGTGGTCCGCCTCAAGGGCGGCGACCCGTACGTCTTCGGACGCGGCATGGAAGAGCTCCAGGCGCTCGCCGCGGAGGGCATCCCCTGCACCGTCGTCCCGGGCATCTCCAGCTCGATCTCGGTGCCGAGCGCCGCGGGCATCCCCGTCACCCACCGGGGCGTCGCCCATGAGTTCACGGTGGTCAGCGGCCATGTGGCGCCCGACGACGAGCGCTCGCTCGTCGACTGGCCCTCGCTCGCGAAGCTGACCGGCACGCTCGTGATCCTCATGGGCGTCGACAAGATCGGCCGGATCGCCGAGACCCTGATCGCCCACGGCAAGGCGCCGGACACCCCGCTCGCCCTGATCCAGGAGGGCACGACGGCCGCCCAGCGCCGCGTCGACGCGACCCTCGCGACGGTCGCCGACGCCGTCCGCACCCATGAGGTGAAGCCCCCCGCGGTCATCGTGATCGGTGCCGTGGCGGCCCTGAACCCCGAGCGCTCCGTCTGACGGCGGACCTCGCACCGACCAACGTAACCATCGGTAACGGAACCGCTCCCGAGCCGTTGGCACTCCTCCCCGGACAAGGCAGTATCACCCTGTGGCTGAAGTTCAAGGTCTCATCACCATCGAAGACCCCGACGACCCGCGCCTGCGCGACTACACGGGCCTGACCGACGTGGAGCTGCGCCGCAGGCGCGAGCCCGCCGAGGGCCTGTTCATCGCCGAGGGCGAGAAGGTGATCAGGCGCGCCAAGCTCGCCGGCTACGAGATGCGGTCGATGCTGCTCTCCGCCAAGTGGGTCGACGTCATGCGAGACGTCATCGACGAGGTCCCCGCCCCGGTCTACGCCGTGAGTCCCGACCTGGCCGAACGGGTCACCGGCTACCACGTGCACCGCGGCGCCCTCGCCTCCATGCAGCGCAAGCCGCTGCCCACGGCCGACGACCTGCTCCAGACGCATCGCCGCGTCGTGGTGATGGAGGCCGTGAATGATCATACGAATATCGGGGCGATCTTCAGATCCGCCGCCGCACTCGGCATGGACGCGGTCCTGCTCTCGCCGGACTGCGCCGACCCGCTGTACCGCCGCTCGGTGAAGGTGTCCATGGGCGCGGTCTTCTCCGTCCCCTACGCGCGCCTCGACTCCTGGCCCAAGGGCCTCGAAGGCGTCCGCGAGGCGGGCTTCAACCTGCTCGCCCTCACCCCTGACGAGAAGGCCAAGTCCCTCGACGAGACGGCGCCCCACCGCATGGACCGCGTCGCCCTGATGCTCGGCGCCGAGGGCGACGGCCTGTCCACCCAGGCCCTGGTCGCCGCCGACGAATGGGTTCGCATCCCGATGGCCCACGGCGTCGACTCGCTGAACGTCGGCGCGGCGGCCGCGGTGGCGTTCTACGCGGTGGCGACGGGCCGCCCGCGCGACTGAGCCCGGCTCAGTCACCTCGCGGCGGCGCCGCCGGTGACCGTACGTCGCTGACACCCTGCTCATGCCGTACGTCGCCGAGCCCGCGCGCGGGACCCTGGCAGCCCTGTGCGGCGGCGATGCCCAGGGCGACGAGCAGCGTCACGACCACGAAGACGAACAGCCGCTGCCGCAGCAGCCGTGGATTGGCGGGCCGCAGCCGCGTGCCGGTGGTCCGCGGCCCCTGCCGACCGGTGCCGCTGCGCGGCGCGGGCCTGCTGCCCGAGCCCTTGGTGCCCCGGGGGGCGGACGGGCGCGCGCCCGCCTGCGAGCCGCCGGTGCGTGAGCCGCCCGTCTGCGACCCACCGGTCCTGGGCGCGCCGGTCCTGGACGAGCCGGACCGCGGCGGGGGAGTGCCCGGCTGGGTCCGGCGCTGGGTGCGCTGTTCCGCGTAGGTGTCGGCGAGGCGGCCGGTCGGCCGCTCGTGGGACTCCTGGCGCGGGGCGGGCGGACGGACGTCGGTGAGGCCCTGCGCCTCGCGCGCCGCGATCTCCTTGAGCCGCAGCGACAGTTGGAGCGTGCTGGGACGTTCCTCCGGGTCCTTGGCGAGACAGGCCCGCAGCAGCGGGGCGAGCGCGTCGGGCACCCCCCGCAGCTGGGCCTCCTCGTGCACGACCCGGTACAGCATGACCTCGGAACTGCCGTGCCCGAAGGGCGAGTCCGCCATCGCCGCGTACGCGAGCGTGGCGCCGAGCGCGAACACGTCGGTCGAGGGCGTCACTGCGGCACCGCGCACCTGCTCGGGCGCGAGGAACCCCGGCGAACCGACGGCCGTGCCGACGTGCGTCAGCGTCGATGCCCCCGTCGCCCAGGCGATGCCGAAGTCGATGATCCGCGGACCCTTCGGGGACAGCAGGATGTTCGACGGCTTGAGGTCCCGGTGCACGACACCGGCCTCGTGCACGGCGACGAGCCCCTCCGAGAGCGCGGCGCCGACGACGGCGACCTCGGCGGCGGACAGCGGCCCTTCGGCGGCGACCTTGTCGTGCAGCGAGGGCCCGGGCACGTACTGCGTGGCGAACCAGGGCCGGTCGGCCTCCAGATCGGCGGCGACGAGCCGCGCGGTGCACCCGCCCCGGATCCTCCGGGCGGCCGACACCTCACGCGCGAACCGGGAACGGAACTCCTGATCCTCCGCCAGATCAGGCCGGATGACCTTCAACGCCACCCGCTGGCCGCGCCGGTCGGAGCCCAGATAGACCACGCCCATACCGCCGGCGCCCAGCCGCCTGTGCAGCCTGAACGAGCCGACGACACGCGGGTCCTCGCGCCTCAGGCGCATCATCGCCATGTTCATCCCCGCTGCCCGGTCCGTCTGACGAGCCACAGCTTACGTTTCCACGGCCGGGCACGTGCAGAGGCCGCGCCCTCGCGATCCGATCGATTGTCAGTGCCCGGTGGGAAACTTGAGAAGTGGTCAGGTGGCGCGGGACCAGGGACCTTCGCCGCCGCATGCGATCCCAACCACCCATCGCCGAAGGGGGATTGATCCCGTGAAGGGTGACCGCGTGGAGATAGTCGTGGACGCCGGGGACACGACGCGTACGTACGAAGTGGTGGCGAGCCGGGCCGGCCGCCGCGTGGAGACCGCCGTCCGCAGGGGAGTGGTCGAAGTGAGCGAAGTCACGCGCAGCGGCTCCGTGGTCCGCACGGCCCGCTTCATGGCGACCCGCGTCCTGGCCCTCGTCGAGCAGCCCGTCCCGAGGGAGGACACCTCCGAGCGCTCCGAGCGCACGGGGCGTCCCCTCCGGGAAGACCCTGAGACCTAGGTCCCCGTCTCCACCCACGGGAGTAGTTGTGTGACGAGCGCTCATCCTCCGGGAGGCCCGCCAATCGATACGAGGGCATGACGTCCAAGGCGCCCCTCACGCCTAGATTTGAAGTCAAGCGGCGGGTGCAGCACTCGTCCCCCGAGGTCAGACACCCGCCGCTGCCAAGAACTGCATCAATCGAAGTGTCAGGAAGGGAGAGCACCATGGCGGACATCACGCCGCGGGTCATGATCCGCACTCAGGGACGGAAGCTCTCCACCCTGGGTGTCCGGCCCTCCGGCCAGCGCCACCCACTGGTGGCCACGCTCATGGTCCTCCCCCTGGCAGCCCTGCTCACGGTCGCCTTCGGCGGCTGGGACGCAGTGGTCACACAAGCGTCGTCCGTGGGCGTGATGCTGGGGCGCTGAGCGGCGCCCCAGGCCCGGAAGAGCGGTCCGGGCGGGGACATCCGGCCATGAAACCCCGTGGGGACGGGGGTGCGGCGGACGGCACAACAGCCCGCGCAGCTGGGGAGCTGCGCGGGCTGTTTCTTGCCCACATTTCCAGCCCGCCCGGCAAGGTTTCAGCCCGTCCGGCGTTTGAGGACGAGGCGCGAAGCGCCGACAAGGCGGGGGTCCCAGGGGGCGCAGCCCCCTGGTTCGGGAAGGGGCGGGCCTGGGGCGCCCCGCGAGGGCCCACCCCACCCCCGTACGCTCACAACCCCACCCACCCAGCCCCCGCCAGGACCACCGTGCGCCCACCCCTCCTCCCCGCCCTGCAGGCCACAGCCAAGCTCCGCGCCCACACCACCACACCCCCCTGCCCCTGCACCCCGCACGCCGCCCCGTCCGACCCACCCTCCACGGTCCTGGCGGACCGCCCCGACGCCACGGTGGTCCGCCACGGCCCCGTCGTGGCGAAGGCCCACGCCCTCGACACCCCCGAGCCCGCCCTCACGGCCCGCCTCGCGGCCGCCGCCCACCCCGCCCTGGCGGACACCCTCCTCGCCCCGCTGTCCCCGGAGCCCACCCGCCTGCACGACCGCCTGGTCACCCTGTGGCCCCACGGCACCCCGGTGGACCGCGACGACCCGGACGCCGCCCCCTGGGAGGCGGCCGCCACCCTCCTGGCCCGCCTGCACCGCACCCCGCCGACCGAACTGCCGCTCCCGCTGCCCGAAATGAGGGGCCCGGAAAAGGCGGCCCGCGCCGTCGGACGCCTGCGCGCGACGGCCCCGCACCCCGACACCCCCGCGGTGGAGCGTGCCTGGGCCGGCCTGCCGCCCTGGGCCCGCCACGAGGCCCCACCCCCGGGCCCGGCCCGCCTCTGCCACGGCGACCTGCACCTGGGCCAGCTCGTCCGGGCGCCCGAAGGGAACTGGCTGCTCATCGACGTCGACGACCTGGGCACCGGCGACCCGGCCTGGGACCTGGCCCGCCCGGCCGCCTGGTACGCCCTCGGCCTGCTCACGGCCCACGAGTGGACCCGCTTCCTGGACGCCTACCGGAGCGCGGGCGGCCCGGCGGTCCCGGCGGACGGAGCCGACCCGTGGCCCGCGCTCGACGTCCCGGCCCGCGCCCTCACGGTGCAGACCGCGGCCCTGGCGATCACCAAGGCGGCCGCCCAGGGCCGGCCCCTGGACGAGGTCGAGCGCGAGTTCACCGATGCCTGCCGCCGCATGATCACCATCCCGCCGGACAGGGCGCCGATCACCACGCAGTAGGGTGCGACGCACCGAAGCCGGGCAGACATCCGGCGAAGCAGTCACCACCGGCAAGGAGTTGAGCCGTCCATGCACTGTCCCAAGTGCCATGCACCGATGCATACGTACAACCGCAATGGCGTCCAGATCGAGCAGTGCAGTGGTTGCCGTGGGATATTCCTCGACTACGGCGAGCTGGAGGCCCTGACCCGCCTGGAGGGCCAGTGGAACAGCGGCCACCAGGCTCCGCCCGCCCCGCCCGCCGCCCCGCAGTACCCGGCCGCGCCCGCCCCCGCCTGGGGCGCCCCGCACGGCGGTCACCACGGCCACCACGAGCACCACGGCCACAAGCGGCACAAGAGCTTCGGTCACATGCTGTTCTCCTCCTGAGCTCCCGGGGGCCGCACGCGGCCCCCGCGGACCGCTCACGGCGGAACTCGCGGCGGAACACGACGAAGCCCCAGGCCGAGAGAATCGGCCGGGGGCTTCATGGAGCTGGTGCGCGATACTGGGATTGAACCAGTGACCTCTTCCGTGTCAGGGAAGCGCTCTCCCGCT
>NZ_JBHYJH010000304.1:0-6349 GCF_042740445.1 Streptomyces sp. NPDC059003
ACCATCATCCAAGCCAACCACACGCTGTTGACCTGCGACCATTCAGGATGAAAGAGGTTCACTGAGCCTTTTCCATGCCAGCATCCCAACCTGGATGCTCAAGGCGGCACGGTCGTCCGGCGCAGCCTGCGGTAGCGGGTGGCCTGGCGTAATTCCCGGGTCAGTATGCGGAGCGGTCGGACGATGCTGTGGCCCACAGAGCGGCGGGTGACGTCGGTGCCGCTGTGCTCGATGCGGGAGTTGGTGATCGGACAGGTCCAACAGGGCGCGCTGCAGAGGCTGGAAGTCCGGCGCTGTCGAGTCGAGCAGCGCACGTGCTGCCGACAGGGCCTTCCTGATCTTATGGCACGTTAACGTCACCAAAGCCCGGGTCGCCGGGGTGTCCTCGCCGCGTTCGAGCGCGGTGCAGGTGGCGCCACAGTAATCGAGGTCTTCCTGTGGCAGATACAGGCGTCCGTCGCTCAAGTCCTCTTTGAGGTCAGCGAGGTGGTCCAGGCAGCCTTCGGCGAAGAGTCGGCAGCGGTCCCGGAACGGCTTGTCCCCGCCGCCGGGATGCTGCAATGCTTCGAGCAGCATGAGGGACAATGGCGAGACGTCAGCGACGTAGCGTTGGAAGTAGGCCTCGGTGGTGAAGCCGGTGAAGTGCAGTTCCTGAGCAGTGCCCTGGACGTAGGACTTCACCCAGTGATGGGGCAGACGCCGTGCGGTCACAGTGTATAGGAAGGCCCGCAAGACTGGGTCTTCTGAGTGGTTGGCGTCGAGGCCGACGGTGACCTCTCCGGCCCATGCCTGGAAGCGGGGCAGGCGCTCCGGCAAGGAGCCCATTGTCGGCGATGTCGTCGGTACGAGCGAGGAATCCGTACGCGGCGACCGCGTGGGGTTGCAAGGGCGGGGCGAGTAGAAGTCTCACGGCAGCATAGTGCGGTGATCCCTTCAGTGGTCCCGGCATGTGAGGAGTTGGGCAAGATCGGCGAGTTCAGCGGCTGGGACCGGTGCCGGGTGCACGAGGGAGAGGTGTTCGAGCGCCGTTTCGGTGTGGCGCCTGGCCTGGTGAACAGTCCAATCCCTGGCGACTGTTTGACGGCGGTGCAAGCCTCGCAGGCTCTCAGACTGCGGAGTTCGCTCGGCCAGTGCTGCGGCGACCGGCAAGGTGACCTTGCGCGCGCGTATATCCGACAGCGCGGGCTTGCCGGCTCCTGTCTCATCACCCCAGATGCCAAACAGGTAGTCGACGCACTGGAATGCGATACCGAGGTGTCGACCGAAGGCTTGCACGGTCCGACGCGCTCGGAGTCAGCCCCACCTGCAAGCGCCCCGAGGGCACAGGCGAGAAGTTCGCCGGTCTTGGCGGTGGCGACAGCCAGGGCGCTGGTCCGGGTGCCGGTATCAGCGTGGATGCGAATGTCGAGGTACTCGCCTTCGATGAGTGCCTGGATGCCGTGTTCTGCGCTCCCGCGCACTTCGTGGGCAGTGAGCACACCTGGTAGATCCATGGACACGTCAAGCGCCGCCATGTGCGCCTTCTCTCTGGGGTGGGCTCGGAAAAGAGTGAGGTCACGCGGCCGTTCATCAGCTCTGGTTGACGCGGTCGGTGGACCATCGTCGTGTACCTGACGCATGTGTGCCGCCTCTCCCCGAGCTCCACGGCTTGCTCGGCCACAAGTTGATCGACGGTGAGTGGGGAGTGTCATGGCTGTGCTGTGCAGGCCCTCAGTGTGGGTTCCGGAGAACACCATCTCGATGGAGGAGACGCTGGAGTTGGCGCGCCAGCTCCATCCCGACCACGCGAAGCTGCCGCTGGTCCTGCGGATGATCAAGAACACCGGGGTGGCGAAGCGCCACCTGGTCCAGCCCCTCATGCAGACGCTTCAGCACCCGGGGTTCGAGGCCCGCAACCGCGTCTATGTGCGCGAAGCCCGCGCCCGCATCCCGAACGTGGTTAAGCAGGCCCTGTCCTCGGCCGAGGTGACGGCGCCACAGATCGACGCGATCGTGTTCGTGTCGTGCACGGGATTCACCATGCCGCCGCTGACCTCCTGGATGATCAATGAGCTGGGATTCCGCAGCGATACCCGGCAGATCCCCATCGCGCAGCTGGGCTGCGCGGCCGGCGGCGCAGCGATCAACCGGGCGCACGACTTCTGCCTCGCCTACCCGGGCACCCATGTGCTGATCGTCGCATGCGAATTCTGCTCACTCGTCTACCAGCCTGATGACAGCGATGTCGGCTCCTTGCTGTCCGACGGGCTGTTCGGGGATGCGATCGCCGCCGCAGTTGTCAGGGGTGCGGGCGGCGCCGGGATGCGGCTGGTGGCCAACGCATCTCACCTGGTGCCGGCCACCGGGGACTGGATTACCTATAACGTGAAGGCGACGGGCTTTCATTTCCGCCTGGACCGCCGGGTTCCCGGGACCATGAACCTCCTGGCCCCGGCCCTGCACACGCTTGCCGGAGCACACGGCTGGGATGCCTCGAAGCTGGACTTCTACATCATCCACGCCGGCGGTCCGCGGATCCTTGATGACCTGTCCCGATATCTGATGGTGCCCCCGGTGGCCTTCCGGCACAGCCGGGCCACGCTCACCGAGTACGGCAACATCGCCTCGGCCGTCGTCTTCGACGCGCTGCGCCGTCAGTCTGACGAGGGCCTGCCCGAAGGAGCCCGTGGCCTGCTGGCCGGATTCGGTCCCGGCATCACCGCCGAATCCTGCCTGGGCACCTGGAGCGCCCCCGAGCCGATACGCGGCGGACGCCATGTGGCGCACACCAACGGCCGGGCATCCGCGAGACCGCACGCACCGCAGCCCTGACCGCCACCCCATCTCCACAACGCACTGAAATGAGGAACTGCTGTGACTACTGGCTTGGCGAACGTGCCCCAGACTTTCACGTTGGGCAGCGACCAGGTGGTCGGCCGCCTCGGCTACGGCGCAATGCATCTAACCGGCCCCGGCATGTGGGGCCCGCCCACTGACCCCGACAAGGCCAAGTGCCTGCTGCGCCGCGCGGTGCGCGAGCTCGGCGTCACCTTCATCGACACCGCCGACTCCTACGGCCCCGGCTACAACGAGGAGATCATCCGAGAGGCCCTGTACCCCTACCCCGAAAACCTGGTGATCGCCACCAAGGGCGGGATGCTCCGCACCGGGCCCGAAGACTGGGTCCGAGCCGAGGGCCGCAACCCGTACATCGTCGCGCTGGGGCGGCCCGAATACCTGCGCCAGCAGGTCGAGTTGAGCCTATACCGGCTTGGGCGCGAGTGCATCGACCTGTACCAGCTGCACCGCATCGACCCCCTCGTTCCCCTGGCCGACCAGCTCGGCGCCCTGGCCGAACTCCAGCAACAGGGAAAGATCCGGCATATCGGCCTGTCCGGGCAGCCCGAAGTCACCATCGAACAGCTCGAAGCCGCCCGCCAGATCGTCGACATCGTGGCGGTGGAGAACCTCTACAACATCGCCGACCGCTCCGGCGAAGCAGTCCTCACATACGCCGAGGACAATAACATCGCCTTCATCCCCTGGTTCCCCCTCGGCCACGGCGACCTCGTCGGCCCCACCGGGATTCTCACCCAGGCCGCCGATACCTACGGGGCCACCGGCGCACAACTGGGGCTTGCCTGGCTGCTGCAGCACTCACCGAACATCCTCCTCATCCCCGGCACCACCTCCGTCACCCACCTCGAGGACAACCTAAAGGCCACCGACGTCCAGCTTACCGAAACCCAGTGGGACGAACTCGAGGCCCTGTGCGCGAAGGCCACCGTATGGCGGCCCACCGCCCCCGTCCCTGTCCAGGAAGGAACCCGGTGATGACCACCGTCCCCCGTCAGACCACCGCGCATCCGCACACTGGGATCCTGCGCACCATCTACGCCGACCTGTCCAAGCTGGCTGAGTACGCTGCGGACGACATGGTGCTGCACCGCGCCGACCGCAGCGTGGAAGACCCCGGGCTGTGCCGGGGGGTCCAGGCTGTCCTCGCCCATGAGCAGGCCCTGCTGCGGCTGACCGGAAATACCCTCGTCATGGACGTCGAGCACATCGCAGCCAATGAGTACTTCGGCGCGGTCCTCGGCATCCTACGCGCCACCCACCCCCAGGACATCGCCATGCCGTTCTGCGGCCTGTGGCGCTTCGAAGGCGGCTGCATTGTGGAGCACTGGGAGAACGCCTACCGCGTCGCCGAGCTGCTGCACCTGTTCACCCCGACTGCATCCCGCACAACGACGGGCTGATGTGCGTGCGTAAGAACGCCGTGCAGAGCTGCCTCGGCTCTGACACGCGAGCTGACGCCAACTGTCATCTACCGCAGCCCACACCAACACGAAAGGGGGAAGAACATGGCCAAGGCGCCAAATCCTCGCCCCGCTCCGGGGATCCCCAGAGCCGACACGATTCCCGAGGGACTGTCACCCATTCCGCTCATGGACCTGATCGGCGGTTTCTGGTCGGCGAAGACCTTCGCCAGAAGGTGCTGCATGATCTGCGCCGCCGTATCGGCGCAACGCCGCTGAAGCACCTGTTCGAAGTGCTGGCCGGCCCGCTGGCCCAGCCGTCCACTCCCGGCGTGTGCTACCGGCGGTGGCGGACGGTGGCCTTCGACGGCTGCCGTAGCCTCGCGGCTCCCGACCACGAGCGCAACCGTGCGTGGCTGGGACGGTTCACCCACCGCTTCGGACTGGAGGCCGAGGTGCAGGCACACACCGCCGACGGCGGCCGGAGCACCGGCTCTTACCGGCTGCTCACCACACTTACCGACCATCGCGCCGATCCGGCCGAGCACTTGGTACACCTTTATCACGAACGCTGGGAAGTGGAATCGTCTTTCCTGGCCTTGCGTCACACCCTGCCCAGGGGACGGGTGTTGCGGTCGAAGGACCGGCCGGCCTGGAGCAGGAACTGTGGGGGCTCCTGGTTTGCTCTACCAGGCCCTGCGCTCGGCGATGGTCACGGCCGTGGAGACCGTCGCTGGCTGCGACCCGGACCGGGCCGCCTTCACCACGGCCCTGGAGGCAGCCCGTGACACGGTCGTCCAGCCGCGTCTCCCATCGCCGCCCCTGGCACTCGATGGGCGAGTCGACCTGGTCGGACGCATCGGTGCCGCAATTCCGAGCAGCCTGCTGCCGCCGCGCCACTCGCGGGTTTCCGCACACGTCGTGAAGTGCGGGATCTCGCACTACCACACCCGGAAACACGACGACCGTCCTTTGATGAGCACCCTCCTCACAGCGTTCGGTGTCGCCGTCCACCCACCTGCACGGCCCACGGCCCTGACCGCGAGTGGCCCGAATGCGCAGGGGCGTCCCGGCCGTTGGACGCATGTCTCCGAGATCACGGCGGCCGACGCCGACCGGTCCTGGACGGCGCAGGACCTGGCACAACAACTCGGCATCGCCGATCGTAAATCCGTAGAGGCCTGGGTGCTGCCCTGGCCAAGTGGACACGCAAGGGACTTCTCAACCGCATCGCCTATGCCACATACAAACTCACGCAACCCGAAGTCTTGACAGCGGCCTCGGCCCCATAACTTCGTGGCATTGGCTCATCAAAACCCAAGGCCTCCGCGGCCGCACCTTCACCACCAGGGCCGAGGTGAACCTCGCGCTCTTCGAGAACATCGACACCTTCTACAACACCCGGCGCCTCCAGGAACGGCTCGGCTGCCCCAGAAGCCATCCGCATTCCGAATGTGATCGCTGGGTTTCCGCTGGTCGGGCATGAACTGCGGCTGGTGGCGGGAGAGTTTGGGCATTCGTCTGCTCGCGTCGCGTTTGTGGAGGTGGCTGATGCCGTCGGTGCTCGGTCTGCTGGAGGCCCGGGAGAAGAAGGTCCGCGCGGAGGTGGCCCGCTTGCGGGAGGAGGCCGAGCGAGTCCACGACCGCCGCACTCGGATCCACGTCGCGGCCCTCCTTCGCCCGCACCAGGTCGTGGAGCTCGGGGAGCAGACCGGTCACCTGCCAGCGGCGGGCGAAGGCGTGCACCCGCCGATACGACGGAAAGTCCTTCGGCAGGTTCGCCCACTTGACCCCGTTGTCGACGACGTACCGCACAGCGTCCACCATCATGCGGTGGCAATAGCCCTCGGGCCGCCCTCCCCGCCCCTGAAGCCACGCCGGTACCGGCAGCGACCGGCGCATCCCCTGCCACTCGGCCTCCGTCATGTCCGAGATGTAGCACGGGACGCGGTCCGGGTGATCCGCCGCCTTCCCGAACCGGTGCGCGAGGCAATCGCACAGCGACACGCGGGAGCTGGACGCGGCGGGCACGCTCGCGCAAGACTGCGACAACAGGACCTCCGGAGGCTCGGGCTGACTCGCAATCGCTGAGCTACCAGGAAGTCCTGCCT
>NZ_JBHYJH010000305.1:0-1453 GCF_042740445.1 Streptomyces sp. NPDC059003
GACAGCTCTGCCCCCTGATCACATCACCCGATCGATGCCCCAACTGAAAAGACTCGGTGTTTGAGAGGGCTCGTTCAGGGCAAGGTTCTTGCGGCTCGGTGCAGCAGGAGCATGACCGTGGCCAGGTAGATCGCGTTCTCCTGGCTGGCGGCCAGATATTTGTAGTCCTTGGACAGCCTCCGGTACCTGCCCAGCCAGGCGAAACTCCGCTCGATCACCCAGCGGCAGGGAACCACCGCGAACGTCGGCACCACGCGCGGAGGGGCGTCGGCCTTGGGCCCAGGTGCCACGAAAACCACCGTCCCTGCGCTGCACGATCTGGATGGTGATCCCGGTCTCGTCACGGACCCAGGCCAGGAAGCCACGGCCGCGATAGCTCTGGTCGGCCCACAGATGCCGCAGCGGCGGAAACCTGCCGGCGCACCGGGCCAGCAGCACGGCTGCCCTGTCGCGGCCGCTGACGTTGGCTGGGCTGACGCAGACCGCCAGCGCCAGGCCGAGCGTGTCCACCAGGAGGTGGCGCTTGGTGCCCAGCACCTTCTTGCCGCCGTCGTAGCCGTGCCAGCCGCCGCGCTCGGCGGCCTTGACGCTCTGGCTGTCCAACACTCCCGCGCTCGGCGTCGGTTCACGACCCTGACCTGTACGTTCCCGGGCTCTGAGGGCCGTGAGGATCTCCTCCCAACGGCCCTCGATCCGCCACCGCCGCCAGGAGTGGTAATCGGTGTGGCAGGGCGGGAAGTCGTGCAGCAGCAGCCGCCAGGCGCAGCCGGCCCGTACCCAGTAGGCAAGGGCGTCGATGATCTCGCGGCGCGGGTGCTTCGGCGGTCGCCCGCCCGGCTTCGGCGGCGCCACCAACGGCTCGAGCACCGCCCACTTTGCATCCGACAGATCCGTTGGACACGCACGACAATGTCCGGCCACCCCGGCCTCCACCAGCCCAGGGACTACCAACCCTCCTGCCCTGAACGGGCCTTCTCAGACACCCCCTAGGTGTTTTCGTCTGATTGAGGATCTTACATATCTGGGAGCGCATGATGGATATTTCGAATGTCGGCTCGGGTGGGAGTGCGGGCCCTGGGAAGGCCTGGGTGCTGCTCGGTGATCTGAAGATTGGCGCGGATCTACGGATCCCCTTAATTGATTCGATCATCCCTGCAGGCGCAGGGCTGGGCATGGAAAGTATTACGGTTGGCTACAATTCGATCAACCTCAGTGACGATGCCGTCTCGAAGGTGAGGGAGCTTATCGGACATCCCCTTCCAGCCGGATACACGCCGAGGAAGGGGCTGCTGGTCGTGGCTGCAGTGCGGGTGGGAAGCCAAATTCATCCGCTGGTGCTCGCGCCAGCGCCAAGGAATCCGCTTCCGGCCAGCGGCGGAGGAGCAGACAGCCCCGCACCGGTGCCGTCCGGTCCGGGTAGTGCCGGTGTCCGGCAGCGCGAGCTGCTCCTCGA
>NZ_JBHYJH010000305.1:1463-6259 GCF_042740445.1 Streptomyces sp. NPDC059003
GGGTAGTGCCGGTGGAGCCACATGGCTGGACTTGGACAAGACAGCAGGGCCTGTTCACGTGGGACGGGTGGGTGCCGCATACCGGTCGGGGAGCGTGCTGCTGTTGGCGGATGTGGAGGCGAGCGGCGGCGGATTGCACTTTGGGACGAAGGGGCTGGGAGCGGAAATCTCCCTGAACAATCCGGGAAACCCGACCTTCCACCTGGACGGTCTGAGCTTGGGGTACAGCCGCCCGCCACTGACGATCGCAGGAGCGCTCGTACGCCGGAATATGGGTAAGGACTATTCCCTGGCCGTGGGTGGTATGGCCGTCGTCCAGACACCCGCGGTCAACGTGACCGCGATGGGCTTCTACGCACAGAAGATCAGCGGTGACCCATCACTCTTCTGCTTCGGTGTGCTCGATCTCTCGAGGACCTCGGCCGGCCCGCCCATGTTCCGGCTGGAAAAGCTCGCTGCTGGATTCGGATACCACACCCAGGTACGCACTCCGCATATCGCAGAAGTAAGACACTTTCCCTTCGTCAAGATGCTCACCGCCACGGAATCGGTCGACGATCCTCTGAAGCAGCTCGACATCCTCCTAGGTGGTGGTTGGGTGACGCCCGCATCGGGTGAGATGTGGCTGGCCGCTGGCATGGAAGCTCTGGTGTACGAGTTAGTCGACGTCAGTGGCGTGGCCATCGTGCAGTTCGGGAACGAGCTGGTGGCGGGTCTGTACGGGCATGCCGTAGCCCAGTTCCCGAAAAGGCCCGCAATGCCATGGGCCGAGCTGGCGGTCGACGTGCGGGCGGAGTACCGAAGCAGCAGCGACGCCTTGGAGATCGACGCAGCAGTAACGGACACGTCGTTCGTCCTGGACCGCAACTGCAAGCTCACGGGTGGAGCAGCCGTAAGGCTCTGGTTCGGCCGCAGTGCCCACCCGGGGGAGTTCGTGGTGAGTGTGGGGGGCTACCACCCTAAGTTCGTCGTTCCCCCCCACTATCCGCGGCCGGCGCGGTTGGGGTTCGACTGGCACCTCTCCGATGCCATCCATGCCTGGGGCAGCTGCTATGCGGCGTTGACGCCCCATGCGTTCATGGCCGGGATCAATGCCAACCTGCATGGGCAGTGGGACAGTGCCAGCGTCGATGCCAGCGTGTACGCCGACGCGCTAGTTGAATGGGACCCCTTCTACTTCAAAGTGGACTGGGGCGGCCGGATCAGTGGCACGGTCTGGGGCATCACGGCGGAGGTTGGCGCGGACGGCCATGTGTGGGGCCCGCCGGTCGGCGGTGTCGCCCGCGTCAAGATCGGCCGCTTCGGCATCAACGTAGACTTCGGCGCGGACGATCCCGGGGACAGGGTGAAGCTGAGCCCGCAGGACTTCCGAGACAGGATGCTGCCCGGCGGGATCAGGCCGCACGGCGCCCCAGCTGCCGCGGGAACCGCCGGGTCCCAGGACGCTAAGGTGGTGACGCTGACCGCGTCCATGGGGCTGCTGCCCTCAGCGCCTGTGTCCGGCACCACTGAGCAGACCACCGCCCCTGCGGCTGGCGCCTCATGGGCATTCGGTGTGCAGGAGTTCGCTTGTCGGGTGACAACAGCGGTTCCGCTCACCTCCGTCCGCGTCAACGAGGTGGACATCCTGGAGGGGATCACCCGCAAGACGCTGGACATCCGTCCGATGAAGGCCACGGGCATCTCCTCCTCCATGAAGATCACAGTGAAGCACAAGGAGACCGAAGTCGCCGCCCCGGTGGGGCCGGTGCCCGCCGACAGCAGCATGTGGGGGGCAACGCTCGATGTCCGAGGGGTACCCGCTGCCCTGTGGGACACAACGCCCATGACCTTCGGCGGGAGCGGCTTGGTCGGGGGCTATGCGAGTGCCATCACTCTGACACCGCCACCGGCTAGTTACACCAGGAAGTCACTGATCCCGGCCAAGGCCGTGAGGAGAAGATCCTCGATCGGCATGGTGGCAGAGAAGATGGCGCGGAACTACACCTGCAAGAACAACGACCGGCTGCCCGCCATGTCGGAGAAGCAGCTGGCCAATGTGTCGGCCACCACTGCGAAGCAGACCCGTATAGCGTTCCTGGAAGCGCTGAAGGCGCTGGATATACCCGGCTTCTCCATGGACAACCTGACCCAGGGCCTCAAGGAGAACGTCTTCGAAAACGGCGCTTCCGGTTACGTGGATGCCCTGCCTCAGATCCTGGAAGGGTGACGTCCTCATGCCAACCCAAGAATTCGAGCCCGGACTTGAACTCCATGGGGCGTGGGTCCCAGGCATTCCCCTTGGCACTTACACCATTGACGTGGAGCAGACCGTGAAGGGGCAGGGGAGCAACGCCCCTGACTGGACGTTCACGTCCCGTTCCCAGGAGTTCACCGTCGGTGCGCCGCGGTACAGCCTGACGTCCGCCGACGTGCTGGCATCCTTCCCGGCGCCCGGGTCAACGGCTCCCGCCGGTCACCTCCTGCCGTACGTCTCGCTGCGCGATCCCTATCTCCCCTGGGAACGCCCCGGCCAGGCCCCAGCCGGATGGGATAAGGCGCCCACTATGGCTGTGCTGGTGCTGGCCGACGGGGAGACCGCTGGCATGGCTCCCGCCAGCGGCGAGGCGGCGGACCTCCTGACCAAGGATCTGGGCGGCGCCCTCGCCCCCAAGGTCGCCACTCCCCGGCCGGGGAACCAGTGCACGGTCATCGACGTCCTCGTGGAGGACCTACGGGACAGGCTGTTGCCGGACCCGCTGAACAATCTGCCCCTGCTCACGCACGTACGCCGTGAGGTCCGGCAGGACGCCGAAAACAAGGGCACGCCCCTGCGGGCCCACAGCGCGGTCATCAGCTCGCGCTTTCCGCGCGCTGTGCCCGATCCTGCGGCCCCGGCCAGCCGGGACAAGGACCGGTCCTGCCACTACACGGCCCACCTCATCTCCCTCCTCGGTCACGAGAAGAACCTCACGGACCAGAGCCTCGATCCGAAGAAGAAGCTGCGGCTGGTGTCCTTGTGGTCCTGGTCCTTCCTCACCCCCGCTGGCGATGTGAAGACCTACGCAGACGCCTTCGACCGCATGCTGGCCAACCAGAAGTGCGCCCACCAGGGGGACCGGCTGCGGTATACCCCGCCGACGTCCGCGCCCGCTGCGGTGAAGGAACGCATGAGGGCCGGCTACCTGCCCATATCCCACCGCCTGGCGACGGGCGAACGGACGGCATCGTGGTACAGGGGACCCTTCGGTCCGTGGCCACCGCCCCAGTCAGCCCCGGTGCCCGCGCACCGACCATTCAGCAGCGCCGACGAGGCCCTGATCTACAGCACCGCCGAGTGCGCCTTCGACATCAGTCTGGCAGCCGCTTGGAACATCGGCTACCAGTTGGTCCTCTCTCGCGGCGATCTGTTCGGCCAGCTCCTCACCCTCAAGCACGATGCCCAGAAGCGGCTGATGTCCTTGGTGAAAGCCACCGGGCCGACTGCGGTGACAGAGTATCCTGCAGATTCCCCCAGCGTCCCGCAGGCAGTGGTGGCAGCGGCCTTGGACCCCGTCCCGCTCCACCGAAGGTTCGACGCCATGATGACGGGCGACCGGGACAAACGGACGGAGCCCCTGGGAATCGACATCACCACCGCTCTGCGCGACACGTCCGCAGGCGGCGCCTCGGCCGCGCCACCGGCGGCCCCGCAGAAGGCCCAGGCGCATCTGGCCGAGGGGAGGCTGAGCGAGGCGCTCCAAGAGGCGGACGTCCCCCGCACGTACGGTGAACGTCCGCTAGTGGAACATACTGCCGCGCTGCTATCGCATCCCGGTGTCTCACGCGATCTCAAGAGCGTTCTGCGTCAGCGTCACCTCCCCGCGCCCGACGTGCCCCCGCTTGCCGAACCTCCAGGCGTGCCTGCCTCGGCCACGGTGGAATTCACGCCCCGCGATCCGGGACCGGGCGGCGTCAGTGCGGGGGCCGAGGAGACATGGCTGTGGGACACGATCGACCTCCTCATGGTGCTGCCCATCTGCTACCTGCTGCCATTCACCGACGCGGTGTTGCCGACGGACAGCGCCCGATTCTTCTCCGTCGACGAACGGTGGCTCAGCGCCTTCGCCGACGGGATGCTGGCAGTCGGATCGCACACCTCCGTCGACCGGCTGCTCGAACCCTTGGTAGCCGATGTCGTCTTCAAGCCACGCGACTCCGCTCGGGCTCCTGCCTGCGGCCTGATCATCCGCTCTGAGATCATCCGTGCCTGGCCAGCCCTGCCCCTGCCCGAACCGGCTGCCGGTGACGCTCTTGCCACCACAACCGACCCGGGGTTCTTCACCGTCCAGGGAGCGAAGCTCGTCGCGCGAACCCAGATCGGCTCAGACACCGCCTTGCTCCTCTTCGACAAGCGCCCCGACGCGATCCTCCTGCGCGAGCCCGGACATGTCATGGAATTCGGGCTGGACAATGGTGACGGGAAGAAGGAGACGCGGAACACCAACGGCACCGCCCATCAGGTGGATGTGTACGGCGAATTCCTCCGGGACACACCCGGTAAGCCGGGAAGGCCGTGGCCGGGGCATCTACCGGAATCCCTGGACGTCCAGGGCCTGGCCAGGAGGATCGGATGCGTCGGCAAACCAGCGGAGTTCGCTTTCCAGATGCTGAACCTGCCCGCCACGTTGACGATCACCCCGCCGCCCCTCACCTGATCCCTCTTGTGACACGGTGGCGGGAAACCCTGAACGGGGCGAGCTGCCCTAGTGTCCTGAGTCGGGGAGTCTTTTCAGTTGGGGCATCGATCGGGTGATGTGATCAGGGGGCAGAGCTGT
>NZ_JBHYJH010000306.1:0-6150 GCF_042740445.1 Streptomyces sp. NPDC059003
GCCCCCGACCTGTGCAGGTCGGGGGCCCTTCGGCGTACGTGCCGTCGTGATCAGACGACCTGGTGGAGCCAGCGCACCGGCGCGCCCTCGCCCGCGTACCTGAACGGCTCGAGCTCGTCGTCCCAGGGCTTGCCGAGCAGCCGGGCGACCTCGGCCTCCAGGTCGCCCTCGCCGCGCTGCGAGCGGGTGAGGGCGGCGCGCAGGCGGTCCTCGGGGATCAGGATGTCGCCGTGGACGCCGGTCACGGCGTGGAAGATGCCGAGGTCGGGCGTGGCGCTGTAGCGCTCGCCCTCGGCCGCGGCGGACGGCTCCGCCGTGACCTCGAAGCGCAGCAGCTGCCAGCCGCGCAGCGCGGAGGCCAGCTTGGACGCGGTGCCCGCCGAGCCCCGCCAGGAGAACTCGGATCTCCAGGTGCCGGGCGCCGCGGGCTGCCTGATCCAGTCGAGGCTGACGCGCGCGCCGAGCACGCCCGCGACCGCCCACTCGACGTGCGGGCACAGCGCGCGCGGTGCGGAGTGCACGTACAGAACTCCACGTGTCGTCACCGGGACCTCCAGTGTGGGACGAGGTACGCCTTCCTGAGCGGCCTCGCGCCCGTGCCGAGCGGTATTCCAGGTATTCCTCAAAAGCGAGGAAAGTCAAGGAAAGTCTAAAAAAGGGACAGATGTGACGTGATGTAATTTAGCGGAACCGAGAGAAACGGGTGCCACTGGGTGGCGAGGCTACCGTGCGGCGAGGCAAGGAGTGTGACGTACCGTCGGTCCTCATGCCGGGAAACACAGAGGTTTCACTCGCTGGGAGGCTCCGAGACCCCCGGCCGGGTGTCCGGCGGCCGTCACGAGGACATCTCAGCATGTGACGGGACGCAACCTGAAGGGCCCGTACGACGTCACGTTGGACGACACAGGGGACAGAGGGGACGAGAATGCGGAAATCACGGCCGCGCGCACGAGCCGCTGTCGCCGTCGCGACAGCGGCTCTCACGGGTCTCGCCACGCTCACCGCGTGTGACGCCTCCGGGGACAACGCGTCCGGGCCGAACGGCTCGTCCGCGCAGGACAGAGCGGCCCCCCGGCGGGCCCCGGTGTGGGACCCGAGCCCGCGCTCCCTCGCCGCCGTCGGCGACTCCATCACCCGCGGCTTCGACGCCTGCTCCGTGCTCTCCGACTGCCCCGAGGCGTCCTGGGCCACGGGCAGCGACAACGATGTGCGCAGCCTCGCGCAGCGGCTGCTCGGCAAGCAGCGCTCCGCCACGCACAGTTGGAACTACGCCAGGACCGGCGCCCGCATGTCCGACCTGCCCGGCCAGATGACCCAGGCCGCCGCCAAGGACCCCGACCTGGTGACCGTCCTCGCCGGCGCCAACGACGCATGCCGGTCGTCCGTCGCCGAGATGACGTCCGTCGCCGACTTCCGCGCCGACTTCGAGGAGGCCCTGCGGACGCTGCGCGGCAAGCAGCCGAAGACGCAGGTGTACGTGGCGAGCGTGCCGGACCTGAAGCGCCTGTGGTCCACGGGGCGCACCAATCAGCTCGGCAAGCAGGTGTGGAAGCTCGGCATCTGCAAGTCGATGCTGGCCGACGCCGACGCGATGGACGCGGCGGCCACGCAGCGGCGGGATTCCGTGCGGGCGCGGGTCGTCGCGTACAACAAGGTCCTCAAGGACGTCTGCGCGAAGGACCGGCGCTGCCGGTACGACGACGGGGCGGTCTTCGACTTCCGCTTCGGCTCGGATCTGCTGAGCCACTGGGACTGGTTCCACCCGAACAAGGACGGGCAGGCACGGCTCGCCGAGATGGCCTACCGGGGGGTCACCTCGCGGCGGGCGGACTGACCACGGCCGCGACCACGTCGACCTCGATGCGCGCCTCGGGCCGGAAGAGCGCCGGCACCGCCACCGTCGTGCTGGTGGGCGGCGTGCCCGTGAGGTAGGCGCAGCGGACGGTGCCGTACCCGGGCAGGTCGTCGATGTCCGTCAGGAACGTACGGATGTTGATGATGTCGTCCAGCGTCCCGCCGTGCGCGGCGAGCAGGGCGGTGAGGGCCTCGAAGATGCCGCGGCTCTGCTCGGCGATGTCCGCGCCCTCGGCGATCTGGCCGGAGACGTACAACAGGGCGCCGCCGTCGGCGAGTTGGACGCGGGCCACCTGGGAGTAGGGGCCGAGGGGCTGGGGTGCGGTGGCGGGGTTGGAGAGGGTGAAGAGCGGGGTCATGGTGCGGGCTCCTGTCAGTGGTGGCGGGCGGCGCGGATGCGGGGGACGGCGCGGGAGACGTCCTCGTGGGCCGTCCCGGGGTCGGCGGCGGCGGCCTTGAAGTGCGCCGCCACCGCCGCCGTTGCGGGGAGCGCGGCTGCCTGCACGGCCAGGGCCATGTCCTTGGCCGCGAGGTCGTTGCCGAAGTGCGCGCCGTCGGCGAAGGCGCGGGCGACGGCGCCCGCGAGCGGGCCGCGGGCGAGGGTGTCGCGGGCGAGGGTGTCGCGGGCGACACCGGCGTCGAGGCCGAGCGCGTCGGAGAGGGCGAGGCACTCGGCGACGAGGGCTACGCCGCCGAGCACGGCGGTGTTGACGACGAGCTTGAGCGCGGCGCCGGAGCCGAGCGCTCCGGTGCGGGTCACCGCCCCCAAGGGGGCGAGCACGTGCGCCACGCCGTCGGCGTCCCCGCCCACGAGGAGGCCGAGCTCCCCCGCGGCCGCCTTGTCCGTGCTGCCCATGACGGGCGCGTCGACCAGGGTGACGCCGCCGCCCTTGAGCCGCTCCCCCAGCTCCCGAACGACCTCGGGTCCGACGGTCGACATCTCCACCCAGTGCGCCCCGTCCCGCAGCTCCGGCACGATCGCGTCGGCGACCGCGCGCACCGCGTCCGGGCCCGCCAGCATCGTGACGACGACGTCCGCGCCGCGCACGGCGTCCGCGGGGGACGGGGCGAGGCGCGCGCCCGCGTCGACGAGGGGTGCGGCCTTGGCGGCGGTGCGGTTCCAGACGGTCAACGGGTGTCCTGCGGCGAGGAGTTGACGGGCCATGGGGGTGCCCATGTGCCCGAGCCCGAGGAAGGCGATGCGTTCCTTGTGATCTTCCATGTGTACGACGCTAGGCCGCGGCGAGTGATGCGACAAGCGAATGTCTAGCATGGCACCCATGACTGATCCGCATACCGAAGCACCGTCCGCCGCCGAAGCCGAAGGGCTGCCCGTCGACCTCTCCACGCTGTGGCTGCGCGCCTTCCTCGACGTGGCCCGGCAGGGGTCGTTCACCGTGGCCGCGCGGCGGCTCGGCTGGACGCAGTCCGCCGTCTCGCGCCAGATCGCGTCCCTGGAGGCGGCCCTCGGCGGCGCCCCGCTCTTCGACCGGCTGCCGCGCGGCGTACGGCTCACCGCGCACGGCAGGACGGTGCTGCCGCACGCGGAGGCCGTGACGGGCCAACTGACCCTCCTGCGGCGCGAGTTGGCGGCTCTGGACGACGTGTCGGGCGGCGTGCTGCGGTTCGGGGCGTTCGCGACGGCGGACGTCGCGCTGGTGCCGCGGGCGCTCGCGGCGTTCCGCGAGCGGCACCCCGGCGTGACGCTCACGCGCGTGGAGGGCTTCACACGGCCGCTGCTCGCGCGCCTCGCGAAGGGCGACCTCGACGTGGCCGTGGTGTCGACGACGGGCGGCCCGCTCCCCGAGGACGCGTACGAGCTGCACCACCTGCTCGACGAGACCCTGTACGTGGCGCTGCCCGCCGCCCACGCCCTGGCGGGCGAGCCGTACCTGCGCCTGGCCCGACTCGCCGACGAGGACTGGGTGTCCGGCAGCGCGGAGCCGGAGGGCACCCTGCTCGACGCCGCGCTGCGGCAGGGCTTCCGGCCACGGGTCGCGCACGTCGTCGGCGAGTGGACCGCCAAGCAGGGGTACGTGGCCGCGGGGCTCGGCGTCGCCCTGGTCCCGGCGCTCGCGGCGCAGGGGGTGCGCCCGGACGTGACGCTGGTGCCGGTGCGCGACGAGGACGCGCCCGCGCGGGCGGTGTACGCGGCGACGGCACGGGGCCGGGCGCCGTCACCGGCCGTGGCCCCGTTCCTGACGGCGCTGCGGGAGGCGTGCCCGCTCACCCCGTGACGGCGAGCCCTTCCGCGCGCGTGCGGCGGCGGTGGTAGGCGACCGTCACGGCCATGAGGAGCGGCGCCCACAGCAGCAGCGGGGTGTAGCAGAGGATGAGGAACGCGTCCTGGGCCGGTGAGCCCATGCCGCCGGGACCCGTGCCCGAGTCCAGGCCCGCGCCCACGTTCCTGAAGGCGTAGGCCCAGATCACGGCGAGCGCGAGGGCGCCCGACGCGGCCGGGACCACGGCGGCGAGCGGGCGCACCCGGCGGCCGCCGAGCAGCGGTATCCAGCGGGGCACGACCTCGCCCCACCCGCGGACCAGGCCGAGCGTCAGCAGGGCCAGGCCCTCCGACACGGCGCTGAGCGCGAGGATGTACAGCGACTCGCCCGGGCCCGGACCGTAGTCCGACACGGGCAGGCGCAGGACCAGGGCGACGCGCCACAGGCTCGACGGCAGCACGACCCACGGCACGGCGTGCGCGGCGAGTGCGGCCCAGCGGGGGACGTCGGGCAGGGCGTTGACTCTCAGCATGTGATCCATGCTGGTGCGCGGCCGGCGCCGGGGCGTCGGCGGTGCGGATGGTCCGCCTCCGCCGCGCGGCGGAGGCCGCCCGCCGCGCGTACGACTTCTCGGCGCCTATGGCGCCCGCCTCCCTCGCCCCGCGATACTTCCGCCACCTCACCTGCGACGGAAGGACCCTCGTGTCTCCCTCCCCCAGCTCCGGCATACGGCTCGCCGCGCTCGGTACCGCACTGCTGCTCGGCGCCTCCGCGGCCCCCGCCGTGGCCGCCCCCGCCCCTTCGAAGACCGCCGTGGGCACCGTCGAGGAACAGCGGCTCGACCGCGCCGTGCCGCAGGAGATCCTGCGCCGCAGCGGGTTCGACGGGGTGGCGCCGTCCTTCGCGCGGGCCCTGGACCGCGCCCGCTCCTACGAGCAGGCCCGGCGTCTCGTCGTACGCGAAGGGCAGTCGCTGTGGCGGCGTGCCGTGGACCGGGCACAGGGGCGCGGGCCCGCCACCGGGGACTTGAGCAGGGACGACGACCGCCCGCTGTACTGGGCGCGGCTCGGCATGACCAAGGCGCTGCGCGGCTGGGAGCCCAAGGGGTTCGAGCTCGGTGACGGGCGGCGGGCGCGGCTGCTCGACCGGTTGGAGGTCTCGTCCCGGGGCCAGGACACGATCCGCTACGCCAAGGCAGCCAAGGGGCACGGGAAGCAGGTCAAGCGGGTCAAGCGGGTGCTCCTGACGGGCTTCGACCCGTTCACGCTCGACCGGGACATCCGCATCAGCAATCTGTCGGGCGCCTCCGCGCTCGCGCTCGACGGCACGGTGGTCAGGACGGCGGCGGGGCCCGTCCGCATCGAGACGGCCGTGTTCCCGGTGCGGTGGACGGACTTCGCGGACGGGGTGGTGGAGCGGGCGCTGCGGCGGCAACTGCCGCGGGTCGACCTGTTCACGACGGTCAGCCAGGGGCGGATCGGCAAGTTCGACATCGAGCGGACCAACGGCGCCTGGCGGGGCGGGTTCGGGGACAACGAGAACCTGTCGAGCACGGGGACCGTCCCGGTCGCCGATCCCGCGTCGCAGCCGCAGTGGACGACCACCACGCTGCCGTACAAGGACATCGTCGCCGCCGACACGGGCCGGTTCCCCGTGTACGACAACACGGCCGTGACCGAGATCCCGGCGGGCGGCACCGCGCCGGTGGACCGGGCCGACGGGCCGACGCCGGGCTCCGCCGCGCGCAAGGGCGGCGGGGGTGACTATCTGTCCAACGAGATCGCCTACCGCGCGACGCTGCTGCGCGACCGGCTCGGCCTGCGGGACCGGCTCCCCGGCGGGCATGTGCACACGCCGGTCCTCCAGTTCGGCGCCGGGAACACCGATCCGGCGACGGGGGCGGTGACGGATCCCGAGTTCGTGCGGAACCGGGTGGACATCGTGGGGCAGGTGCGGCGGATCGTGGTGGCGGGGGTGGAGGCGGAAGCGGGCCGCTAGGCCTTCGCGGGGCGCCCCAGTCCCGCCCCTTCCCGAACTAGGGGCCAGCCCCTAGCACCCCGAAAAGCAATCGGCC
>NZ_JBHYJH010000307.1:0-6086 GCF_042740445.1 Streptomyces sp. NPDC059003
GGGGGGGGGGGGGGGGGGGGGGGGGGGGGGGGGGGGGGGGGGGGGGGGGGGCGGGTGTGGGTCGGCGGTTTCTTTCCCACCCGCCCGCCCGTTTCCAGCGTCCCGCGGGGTGGAGGCCCCTGGTGGGGGTTGCACGCCGTCGGCGGGTGCGGCGGGTGGGGAGAAGCCACCGCGGTAGAGGCGCCTTGCCCGCCCTGCCGGGCCGCAGCGCCTGATGGCGCTGGGGAGCCGAGTGGTGCGCTGACGGTGACCGGCCGGTGGGCAGTAAACGGGTGGGTGGGTGGGGGAAGAGTCGCCGCGGTAGCGGCGGTGGCCCGCAGCGCCTGATGGTGCTTTGGAGTCGCGTGGTGCGTCGACGGTGACCGGCTGGTGGGCAGTAGACGGGTGGGTGGGTGGGGAAAGGTCGCCGCGGTAGCGGCGGTAGCCCGCGGCGCCTGATGGCGCTTCGGAGTCGCGTGGTGCGCTGACGGTGACCGGCTGGTCGGCAGTAAACGGGTGGGTGGGAAAGGCCGCCGCGGTAGCGGGGGTGGCCCGCGGTGCCTGGTGGTGCTTCGGGGTGGTGTGGTGCGTCGACGGTGACCGGCTGGTCGGCAGTAGACGGGTGGGCGGGTGGGAGAGGCCGCCGCGCCTGGTGGCGCGCGTGGGGCGTCGACGGTGGCCGGCCGGTTGGCAGTGAACGAGTGGGTGGGAGATTCCCGCCGGAGGGGGCGGGGGTGGCCTGCGGGAGGCCCTCGGCCAGGGGTCGTTTTGACCCGTCAGGGGGACCCCCGGTATCCTGCCTGTTCGTTATGTGTATTGGCTTTCTCATTCTCACGTGAGGGGCTCTTACACCGGCCCACCGGGCCGATGACCAGCGGCAGGACTCGGTTGCGTCACCGATGTCCGCCAAGGCTGTCGTCCATCGTCCGAGGTGGCCTTGTCAGGACCCCTCCCCGCGGTCTCACTGGATCGTCAGGGGAGACCCACCTCTGAAGAAGCGAAGGCTACGAACCGTGCGTACGTACAGCCCCAAGCCCGGCGATGTGACGCGTCAGTGGCACGTCATCGACGCTCAGGACGTCGTCCTGGGCCGTCTGGCCACCACCGCCGCCACTCTGCTGCGCGGCAAGCACAAGCCGATCTACGCCCCCCACGTCGACGCTGGTGACTTCGTCATCATCATCAACGCGGACAAGGTGCACCTGTCCGGCAACAAGCGGACCCAGAAGATGGCGTACCGCCACTCGGGCTACCCGGGCGGTCTGCGCTCGGTCCGCTACGACGAGCTGCTCGAGAAGAACCCCGAGAAGGCCATCGAGAAGGCCGTCAAGGGCATGCTCCCGAAGAACTCCCTGGGCCGTCAGATGCTCTCGAAGCTGAAGGTCTACGCGGGCGACCAGCACCCGCACGGCGCTCAGCAGCCGGTCCCGTTCGAGATCACCCAGGTCGCGCAGTAGTACCGGCCACCCCCAAAGACGAAAAAGAATCTGAGGAGCATCGTGGCCGAGACCACCGCTGAGCAGCCGCTCGACGAGAACGCTGAGAACATCGACATCGAGTCGTACACCACCGAGTCCGAGGCGCCCGTTGAGGGCGACTACACCTCGGAGTCGAACGCCGCGCGCTTCGGCGACCCGCAGCCGGCCGCCGGCCTGGGCCGTCGCAAGAACGCCATCGCCCGCGTCCGGATCGTTCCGGGCTCCGGCAAGTGGAAGATCAACGGTCGCACCCTCGAGGACTACTTCCCGAACAAGGTGCACCAGCAGGAAGTCAACGAGCCCTTCAAGGTGCTCGAGCTCGACGACCGCTACGACGTCATCGCCCGCATCGCGGGTGGCGGCGTCTCCGGCCAGGCCGGTGCGCTCCGTCTCGGTGTCGCCCGCGCCCTGAACGAGGCCGACGTGGACAACAACCGCGGCCCGCTGAAGAAGGCCGGCTTCCTCAAGCGCGACGACCGTGCGGTCGAGCGCAAGAAGGCCGGTCTCAAGAAGGCCCGTAAGGCCCCGCAGTACAGCAAGCGCTAATCGCTGCCTGTTTGTACTTCTTGTTCGCCCCGGCGGCACCTGTGTGCTGCCGGGGCGTTCTTGTTAGGCACCCCAGTGGCGGGCGCCCGGGGCGGCGCCTGCTGGAACGCAATGGAGGACACCAGTGGGACGACTCTTCGGCACGGACGGTGTGCGCGGTGTCGCCAACGCGGACCTGACGGCGGAGCTCGCGCTCGGTCTCTCGGTCGCCGCGGCGCACGTGCTCGCCGAAGCGGGGACCTTCGAGGGCCATCGCCCCAAAGCGGTGGTCGGACGTGACCCGCGGGCGTCCGGGGAGTTCCTCGAGGCCGCGGTGGTCGCGGGCCTGGCCAGCGCGGGCGTGGACGTCCTGCGCGTCGGTGTGCTGCCCACCCCCGCGGTGGCCCATCTCACCGGTGCGCTGGGTGCCGACCTCGGCGTGATGCTGTCCGCCAGCCACAACGCCATGCCGGACAACGGCATCAAGTTCTTCGCCCGCGGCGGCCACAAGCTCGCCGACGAGCTCGAGGACCGCATCGAGTCGGTCTACGACGAGCACCGCACCGGCGCCCCCTGGGAGCGGCCCACCGGCGCGGGCGTCGGCCGCGTGACGTCGTACGACCAAGGGCTCGACCAGTACGTGGCGCACCTCATCGGCGTACTGCCGAACCGCCTCGACGGGCTGAAGATCGTCCTCGACGAGGCGCACGGCGCCGCCTCGCGGGTGTCGCCGGAGGCGTTCGCGCGGGCCGGTGCCGAGATCATCACGATCGGCGCCGAGCCGGACGGCCTGAACATCAACGACGGCTGCGGCTCCACCCACCTCGCCCAGCTCCAGGCCGCCGTCGTCGAGCACGGCGCCGACCTCGGCATCGCGCACGACGGCGACGCCGACCGCTGCCTCGCCGTGGACCACACGGGCGCGGAGGTCGACGGCGACCAGATCCTGGCGGTGCTCGCCCTCGGCATGCGCGAGCGCGGCGTGCTGCGGCACGACACCGTTGTCGCGACGGTCATGTCGAACCTCGGGTTCAAGCTCGCCATGGAGCGGGAGGGCCTCCGGCTCGTCCAGACGGCCGTCGGCGACCGCTACGTCCTGGAGGAGATGAAGGCGCAGGGCTATGCGCTCGGCGGCGAGCAGTCCGGGCACGTCATCGTCCTGGACCACGCCACGACCGGCGACGGCACCCTGACCGGCCTGCTGCTCGCGGCGCGCGTCGCCGAGACGGGCCGGAGCCTGAAGGACCTGGCGTCCGTGATGGAGCGCCTCCCGCAGGTCCTGATCAACGTTCCCAACGTCGACAAGTCCCGGGTGAAGACCTCCGCCGAGCTGTCCGGCGCCGTCGCCGACGCCGAGCGCGAGCTCGGGGAGACCGGCCGGGTGCTCCTTCGCTCCTCCGGCACCGAGCCGCTGGTGCGCGTCATGGTCGAGGCCGCCGACATCGAGCAGGCCCGTGCCGTGGCCGGGCGCCTGGCCGACGTGGTGAAGTCCGCGCTCGGCTAGGAGACGCCGAGCTTCTTCGCGGTACGTTCGCGCTGGCGCGCCCAGAGGAGCTTCTGGGCGAGCAGCGTGAGCGTACCGGCGAGGACGATGCCGAGCAGGTTGAGCAGGAGCTGCTCGGTGGAGCCCCAGGCCTGGCGGTACTCGTCGTAGCTGAACGCGACCGCCGCGTTCGCCGCCGCCGGGACCGTCGTCACCGAGATCGCGACGCCGACGAGCGCCCCCGACTTCGCCGACGTGAGCGAGAGGGTGCCCGCGGCGCCCGCGAGGACGGCCACGACGAAGGAGAACCAGTCGGGCCGGTAGATGAAGTTGGTGTTGGGCCGCTCGGCCTTCAGCTGGGAATCGTGGAACAGGTCCACCGCGTCCATGAAGAAGCTGAAGCCCACCGTCACCACCATGGCGACCGCGAAGCCCGCGATGAGCGCGATCAGGGACCGCAGCGCCAGGCGCGGGGCGCGCTGCACGAGCGCCGTGCAGAAGCCCGCGAGCGGGCCGAACTCAGGGCCCACCGCCATCGCGCCCACGATCAGGATCGCGTTGTCGAGGACCACGCCGCAGGCGGCGATCATCGTGGCGAGCGTGATGAAGGCGACGTACGTGACGGAGAGCGTGGACTCCTCGTGCGTGGCGTCCGTCAGGTGCTCCCACAGGACCGCGTCCGCGCCCTCGCCCGGCGCCTCGTCCTCCGCCTTGTCGGCGCGCAGGGACAGCGACAGGTCGATGTTCTCCAGGGCGATCGAGCCGTGCTTGTCGATGTCGAGGGCGCGCAGGCCGCCGAGCAGCTCGTCGCCCGCCTCCCGGGCGACGTCGCACATGACGATGTCGCCCGCGGGGTTGCGGGCGGCACCCGGCACCACGGCGAGGTGCGTGGTGCCGGGCGTCCTCTCGATGAGCCGCACCACGGCGTCGGTCCTGTCCGCCGGGGTGATCAGGCGCAGATGGAGCATGCCCGCACCTTAACGCGGCCCTGACACCGGGATCAGAGCTTGCGCAGGCTCAGGCGGCGCACCTTGTGGTCCGGGCCCTTGCGGATGATGAGCGTGGCGCGGCCGCGCGTCGGGGCCACGTTCTCCACCAGGTTCGGCTTGTTGATGGTCCGCCAGGTCGTGCGGGCGTAGGTGAGCGCCTCCTCCTCGGAGACCTGGGTGTACTTGCGGAAGTACGAGGAGGGGTTCTGGAAGGCGGTCGCGCGCAGCTTGCGGAAGCGGTTGAGGTACCAGCGCTCGATGTCCTCGGTGCGCGCGTCGACGTACACGCTGAAGTCGAAGTAGTCGGCGAGGCCGACGCGGGTGCGGCCGTCCTTGCCGGGCAGCGCGGGCTGCAGGACGTTCAGGCCCTCGACGATGAGGATGTCAGGGCGGCGGACGGTGAGGCGCTGGCCGGGCACGATGTCGTAGATGAGGTGGGAGTAGACGGGGGCGGTGACCTCGTCCTTGCCCGCCTTGATGTCGGCGACGAAGCGGGTGAGGGCGCGGCGGTCGTACGACTCGGGGAAGCCCTTGCGCGACATCAGGCCGCGGGCCTCCAGCTCCTTGGTGGGCAGCAGGAAGCCGTCCGTGGTGACCAGCTCCACGCGCGGGTGCTCGGGCCAGCGGGAGAGCAGCGCCTGGAGGAGGCGGGCCACGGTCGACTTGCCGACGGCGACGGATCCGGCGACGCCTATGACGAACGGCGTACCGGCCTGGGAGCCCTTCTCGCCCGTGTCGCCGAGGAAGGTGTTCAGGGCGGTGCGCAGGCCGTCGGTCGCGCCGACGTAGAGGTTGAGCAGCCGGGACAGCGGGAGGTAGATGTCGCGCACCTCGTCGAGGTCGATGACGTCGCCGAGGCCGCGGAGCTTCTCGACCTCCTCCGCGGTGAGCGGCAGCGGCGTTTTCTCGCGCAGCGCGCTCCACTCGTCACGGGTGAGGTCGACGTACGGGGTCGCCTCCGGCTTGTGCCGGTGGGCGCCCTGGGGCAGCGATGAGACCGGAGAGATCACAGTCCATTGTTACGGCTGTTTGAACAAGGGTGCGGGTGGGGTGCGTCACCCTCGGCCGGGTGGGCCTGAGGGGTCGTACGCTTCCGGGCATGTTCGGTGTGCCGGTTGTGTGTCGTGGGCGTGGGGTGTGGTCGTGATTATTGGGGTGGGGATCGATGTGGCCTCGATCGACCGGTTCGCGGGGTCGCTGCGGCGGACGCCCGGCCTGAGCGGACGGCTCTTCCTGGAGGGGGAGTTGTATCTGCCGAGCGGCGAGCGGCGGGGCGTCGCCTCGCTCGCCGCGCGCTTCGCCGCGAAGGAGGCGCTCGCCAAGGCGCTGGGGGCTCCGCCCGGGCTGCGGTGGCTCGACGCGGAGGTGTACGTGGAGGAGTCGGGGCAGCCGCGGCTGCGGGTGTCCGGGACGGTGGCCGCGCGGGCGGAGGCGCTGGGGGTGCGGGGGTGGCATGTTTCGTTGAGCCACGATGCGGGGGTCGCGTCCGCTGTGGTCTTGGCGGAGGGGTAGGTGCCGTTCTCTTTTTCTACCACCCCCCCCCCCCGTTCCAGTGGGACTGGGGTGGGCGCCTCTGGTGGGGGTTTCCCGCCCTCGGGGGCGAAATGGGGGGGTGGGCGGGGTAGCTCCCCC
>NZ_JBHYJH010000308.1:0-6062 GCF_042740445.1 Streptomyces sp. NPDC059003
AACCAGGGGGGCGGAGCCCCCCTGGTTCGGGAAGGGGCGGGTCCGGGGCGCCCCCGCGAGGGCCTAACCCCCCAGCTCCCGATGCCGAGCGGCAAGCCCCCGCGCACCCTCCTCCGTCAACGCCCCGAACAACCGCAGCCGCGAAATCCCCCCATCAGGAAAGATGTCCACGCGCGCGTGGGTCCCGACGACGGCGTCAGCAAGCACGAAGCGGTGATTCGTATCGGGCTGAAGCCGCGTACGCGGCAGCACCTCCACCCACGCCCCGTCATCCCCGTCCCGCACCGACACGGCCGCCCACCCCGCCGAATTGCCCTTCAAGTAGGCGGTGTCGATCTCCAGGGCCCGCACGGAGGCCTGCCCGGCGAGCCGGTAGCGAATCCAGTCGTGGCCGCGGTCGCGCCGCCGCCGCGTCTCCCAGCCGTCGTCCATCTTCCGGGAACGCCCGGGCTGGATGGTGTTGGTGGCGGGCGAGTAGAACCGGTCGGAGGCGTCCTCGACCCGGCCCCCGTTCTCCAGGGCGACGACGTCGAACGTGCCGAGGGCGGCGAGCCAGGCGGGGTCGGCGACGACCTCGCCGTACACGCGAAGGCGCGCGATGCCCCCGTCGGGGTGCTGGTTGAGCCGCAGATGGGTGAAGCGCTGGGGCACGTCGACGGCGAAGCCGTTGGCCGCGTGGCCGCCGACGGGCGTGCGCGGGACGAGGGTGGTCCACTTGACGTCGCCGGAGAGGAGCTCCTCGGGCGTCGGCGCGCCCTCGACGTTCGCGCCCTCCACCGAAACCGCCTGCGGGTAGTTGCCGCGGAAGTGGGCGGTGTCGACGACGACGCCGTGGATGACGCCGGGCGCGCCGAGGCGGATGAGCGCCCAGTCGTGGTCGTCCTCCGTGGGCCACGGCTGCTCGGCGGAGACGCCACGGCGGCGCCGGGTCTCCCAGCCGTCCATGACCTTGCCCTTGTGGCCGAAGTGCTCGGGGTCGAACTCGGCGGCGCCCGGCAGGAGGAGGTTCTCGCGCATGGCGAAGAACTCGTCGTTGGCGGCGATGACCCCGGCGCCGAGCGCGCGGTCGGCGAGGTTGGCGTACTGGGTGAAGGAGAAGTCGGCGGTGCGGTAGTCGGCGTAGGGCTCGCCGCCGCCGTAGGGGTTCGCGTCGCCGGTGAAACTGGGTATCGCCGTCACGGTGATCAGTTCTTCCTTTCCAGGAGTCGGCCCGCGGGCGCGGTGAACTCGCCGTCGGACACAATGCGTTGGCCCCGCAGCCAGGTGGACTTCACGACGCCGCTGAGGGTCTTGCCCGCGTACGCGGTGACGTGGTTGCGGTGCTGGAGGCGGGCGGGGTCGACGGTGAAGGTCTCGTCGGGCGCGAGGACCGCGAAGTCGGCGTCGCGGCCGGGCGCGATGGCGCCCTTGCGGTCGAGCCCGACGAGGCGCGCGGTGTTCGCGGACATCCAGCGCGCGACGTCGTCGAGGGTGTGGCCGCGCCGCCGCGCCTCGGTCCACACCGCGGGCAGGCTGAGCTGGAGCCCGGAGATGCCGCCCCAGGCGGTGGCGAAGTCGGCCGTCTTGAGGTCGGCGGTGGACGGGGAGTGGTCGGTGACGACGCAGTCGACCGTGCCGTCGGCGAGCGCCTGCCAGAGCAGGTCCTGGTTGGCGGCCTCGCGGATGGGCGGGCAGCACTTGAACTCGCTGGCCCCGTCGGGGACTTCCTCGGCGGTGAGGGTGAGGTAGTGCGGACAGGTCTCGACGCTCAGCCGTACGCCTTCGCGCTTGGCGGCGGCGATCATCGGCAGCGCGTCGGACGAGGACAGGTGCAGGACGTGCACGCGGGCGCCGACGCGCCGGGCGAGGGCGATCAGGCCCTCGATGGCGGTGTCCTCGGAGACCCGCGGCCGGGTGTCGAGGTAGTCCGCGTAGCGGGGGCCGCTCCTGGCGGGGGCGGCGGCCAGCTCGTGCGGGTCCTCGGCGTGCACGATGAGCAGACCGCCGAATCCGGCGATCTCCCCCATGGAGGCGGCGAGTTGATCCTGGTTCAGCTCGGGGAACTCGTCCACTCCGGAGGGCGAGAGGAAGCACTTGAAGCCGTAGACGCCCGCGTCGTGCAGCGGTTTGAGATCGCGTACGTTGCCGGGCAGCGCGCCGCCCCAGAAGCCGACGTCGATGTGCGCCTTGGTGCGGGCGACGTCCCGCTTGACGCGCAGGTGGTCGACGGTCGTGGTCGGCGGCAGGGAGTTGAGCGGCATGTCGACGAGGGTCGTGATGCCGCCCGCCGCGGCGGCCCGGGTGGCCGTCCAAAAGCCTTCCCACTCGGTGCGGCCGGGGTCGTTGACGTGCACGTGGGTGTCGACGAGGCCCGGCAGCAGGACGTCGTCCCCGACGTCCTCGACGCGGGCGCCGGGCGGTACGGGGGCGTCGTGCTCACGGACGGCGACGATGGTCCCGTCGGCGACGGCGACCGACGCGGCGCGCGTCCCCTCGGGGGTGACGACGCGTGTCGAGCGCAGCACCAGTTCCACGTCGGACACCGCGGCCCCTCCCATTCGGTTTCGGTGAACCTTCCGGCCAGCAAACTTCAACGTTCTGTTGAAGGAGTTTTCCCCGCACCGCGGGCGCCGTCAAGGGTCTATACGTTTCCACGAAGTGGAAATACAATTCCGCCCAACAGAACGTAGCTATGTACGACGGAGACGGTCAAGGCTGCCCGCGGCCCCACCCCCGAGACCGGACAAACACGCACTGACCGGCGCCGACGCCCCGCCCGCGCCGGGTACGCCCCGGGGAGCTGCCGGTAGGCTGCAGAGGCCTGCCAGTTGAAAGGAACGCGCCGTGCCGACGTCAAGCGCAAGGACCACCGACGCCGCGAAGCCCGCATCGCCCGCCGCGACCGGTGGCGTCCAGTCCCTTGAGCGCGCCTTCGACCTCCTCGAGCGGATGGCCGACGCGGGCGGCGAGGTGGGCCTGAGCGAGCTGTCCGCGAGCAGCGGGCTTCCGCTGCCCACGATCCACCGCCTGATGCGCACGCTCGTCGCCTGCGGGTACGTGCGCCAGCAGCCCAACCGCCGGTACGCGCTCGGCCCCCGCCTGATCCGCCTCGGCGAGTCCGCCTCCCGCCTCCTCGGCACGTGGGCGCGGCCCTACCTGGCCCGCCTGGTCGAGGAGACCGGCGAGACCGCGAACATGGCGCTGCTCGACGGCGACGAGATCGTGTACGTGGCGCAGGTGCCGTCCAAGCACTCCATGCGGATGTTCACGGAGGTGGGGCGGCGGGTCCTTCCGCACTCCACGGGGGTCGGCAAGGCGCTGCTCGCGCACACGCCGCCGGAGGAGGTGCGGGCGCTGCTCGGCCGCACCGGGATGCCCGCCGCCACGGAGAAGACCATCACCACGCCCGACGGCTTCCTCCACGCCCTGGAGGAGGTGCGCCGCGCCGGGTACGCCGTCGACGACAACGAGCAGGAGATCGGCGTGCGCTGCCTCGCCGTCTCCGTGCCCAACTCGCCCACGGCCGCGGCCATCTCCATCTCCGGCCCCGCGGGCCGCGTGACGGACGAGGCGACCGAGAAGATCGTGCCGGTGCTCCAGCAGGTGGCGGCGGAACTGTCGGAGGCCTTGGCGAGCTCGGCCCCGTCGGCCTAGCCCGTCGCGGGGCGCCCCAGCCCCGCCCCTTCTCCGAAACCAGGGGCTGCCGCCCCTGGCACCCCGCTTGTCGGCGCTTCGCGCCTCGTCCTCAAACGCCGGACGGGCTCAAACCTTGCCGCACCGGCGAGATAGTCAGCCCCTCCGGCGTTTGAGGAGCGGGGGTTCTAGGGGGCGGAGCCCCCTAGGTTCGGGAAGGGGCGGGTCTGGGGCGCACCCGCGAGGGCACCGAAATCCCCCACCGACACCCCCCGCAATGCCCGCCGCAGCCCCCGCGGCACCACCGGCGCCGGAACCACAAGCACCCCGCACCGCGCACGCCGGTCGACATACCGCCGCACCCGCCCCCGCCGCCGGCCAGGCCGACCGGGCCGCCCCCCAAGAACGATCAGATCCCCCGGCCGCGAGGCCAGGGAGACGAGCGCGCGCCCGGCCCGCCCGCGGACGACACGCCGCTCGACGGCCACCCCCTCCGGCACCCCGCCGAACGCCTCCTCGAAGGCCCGCTCCAACCGCTCCCGGGCCACCCCCTGCCAGTGCCGCGCCCACTCCTTGTCGGGGTGGCGCAGATACAGCCCCTCCCCCTCCGGCGGCTCCCACGCGATCACCGCGACCAGCGTCCGCCCGCCCCGCCGCGCCTCCCGCTCCCCGGCCCGCAGCGCGGCGAGGTCCGCCAGGTCGTCGTCGGCCCCGCTGATGCCCACGACCACGCGGTCGCCCCTCACATCGCCCACGTCGCTCACGTCGCTCACGTCCTCGTCACTCCCTGTGCCACTCCGCCGGCACCAGGCCACAGACCCGGCCAAAACCACGGCTGATCGCGATTCTGTACGCTGATTGGTCTGGGCAGCAGGGCCAATCGGGAGGATCTGGCATGGCAGAGGCACGGGTGGTCCACTCAGTGGACAGGCGGCTCGGCGGTACGCAACTGGCGGGGCTCGTGACCGACACGGCGGGGACACGGCCGGGCTACCGGGCGCTCGCGCAGGCGATCCGGACCCTGCTGCTCGACGGCCGCGTCCCGCTGCACACCCGGCTGCCCGCCGAACGGGAGCTGGCCGCGGCACTCGGTGTCAGCCGCGCCACGGTCACGGCGGCGTACGACCTGCTGCGCGACGGCGGGTACGCGCGCAGCCGCCGCGGTGCCAGCACGTGGACGGAGCTGCCGGAGGGGCGCCGCCCGGCGAACGTGGCGGCGTTCCCCGCGGCGCTCCCCCTAGACGGCGACGGCGACGGCGATGTCATCGACCTGGCGGTGGCGGCGCCCCCCGCGCCGGAGGCGGAGCTGACCGCCGCGCTCGCGGCGGCCGCCGCCGCGCTGCCGCGGCACGCGCCGACGACGGGCTACCACCCCTACGGCCTCCCGGAGTTGCGGGCGGCGGTCGCCGAGCGGTTCACGCGCCGCGGCCTGCCCACGCTGCCGGACCAGATCCTCATCACGACCGGCGCGCAGCACGCGATCTCGCTGACCCTCGCCCTGCTCGGCCGCCCCGGCGACCGCGTCCTGGTGGAGAACCCGTCGTACCCGAACGCGCTGGACGCGATCCGCCACGCGGGCCTGCGGGCGACCCCCGTGCCGGTGACCGGCGCCGGCTGGGACACCGCCCTCGTCGAGTCGACGCTGCGGCAGACGGCGCCGCGCCTCGCGTACCTCGTACCGGACTTCCAGAACCCGACCGGCGCGCTGATGGACCGCGAGCAGCGCCTGCGCGTCCTGGAGACGGCCCGCGCCACCGGCACCTGGCTCCTCATCGACGAGACGATCGCCGACATCTCCCTGGACGGGCCGCCGCCCCCGCCCTTCGCGTCGCTCGCCCCGCACGGCGTGGCCGAACAGGTCGTCACCGTCGGCTCGTTGAGCAAGTCGCACTGGGGCGGGCTTCGGATCGGCTGGGTGCGGGCCGGCTCACGCCTGATCACGGAGCTGGCGATGGCCCGGGTGCCCTCGGACATGGCGACGCCGGTGATCGAGCAGTTGGTGGCGCTGCACCTGATGGCGGGCATCGACGACGTCCTCGCGGACCGGCTGCCCCGGCTTCGCGCCTCGCGTGACGCTCTCGCGGCGGCGCTCACCCGGCATCTGCCGGAGTGGCGCTGGACGCTGCCGCCCGGGGGGCTCTCCCTCTGGGTCGACCTGGGTGCGCCGTATGCGTCGTCGCTGGCGTGCGCCGCGCTCTCGCATGGGGTGCGGATCGAGGGCGGGTCCCGTTTCGGTGCGGATCCCGGTACTCATGAGCACCGTCTCCGGATTCCCTTCACGCTGCCGCCGCATCGCTGCGAGGAGGCGGCGCTGCGGCTTGCCGCGGCCCTGGCGTCCGGCCCGAAGGGCGCGGCGGCGCAGTCCCTGTCCCGCCAGGAGTGGGTGGCGTAGCCCGTCGCGGGGGTTCCCCAATCCCGCCCCTTCCCGAACTGGGGCTCCGCCCCAGACC
>NZ_JBHYJH010000309.1:0-1941 GCF_042740445.1 Streptomyces sp. NPDC059003
ATCGTCTGCCGGTAGCGATCTCATGCCGGGGCGGGAATGCCCTGGTCATGCGGGACTTATCGGTTCTCAGGCAGCTCCTGCTGCCGCAGGTGGTCGGACTGGTACTGGACGGCGTCACTGAGACGAATGCGCTGGTTGAAGTGCAAGCTCGGTGCGTCGTAGGGGAGTTGGCCTGTCCCGACTGCTCGGTCCTGTCCCATCGTGTGCACAGCCGCTACGAACGACGGCTTTCCATGTATCCGACCGGCGGCCGCCGGTCGGTGATCCGGCTGACGGTGCGGCGCTTCTTCTGTGAGAACACCGAGTGCCGGCGACGCACGTTCGTCGAGCAAGTCAAGGGCCTCACCACCAGGTATGCCCGCGCGGGCCCGGGAGTGAAGAGATGGTGGCGGGCGGTCGCGCTGGCCGTGGGAGGCCGCCCGGGTGCCCGTCTGTGCAGGGTCTTCGCCATGCCGATCGGCCGTGAACGGCTGCTGGGTCTGCTGCACGCGCCGCCGGTGCCGGACCGGGCGCCGCGCGTACTCGGCGTGGACGACTTCGCCTTCCGGCGGTCGCGGACCTACGGGACCGTGCTCATCGACGTGGAGTCCTCGACCGTGATCGAGGTCCTGCCGGACCGCACCAGCAAGACCCTCGTGGCCTGGCTGACGGCACATCCCGGGACCGAGATCGTGTGCCAGGACCGGGACAGCGGTTACGCGCGGTCAAGGAGGCAGCACCCCACGCCCGCGAGGTGGCCGATCGCTGACACTTGCTCCAGAATCTGGCCGCCGCCGTGGAAAAGACCTGTCACCAGCACCGTTCCTGCCTGCGCAAACGTGCCGATGCCGAGACGGGCCCGATAGCACCGCAGCCTCCGCTCATCGAACTGCCGCCGCTCGAACTGCCCCGCACCCAGATCATCGAACGCACCCGCCATCGGTACGAGGACATCCACCGGCTCGTGGACGCAGGCTGGACGATCAGCGCCATCGCCCGGCGTCTGCACCTGGACCGCAGGACCGTCCGCCGCTTCCGCGACACCGATCTCGACCAGCTCCTCGCGACGGCTCAGATACGGCGCCCGGCCGGTGTCCTGGAACCCTTCAAGCCGTACATCAACCAGCGGTTCACCGACGCTCTGGGCGAGGTCAGCGGCAGTCGACTGTTCCTCGAAGTCCGCGAACGGGGCTACCGCGGCAGCCGTCAGGTTGTCCGCAAACACCTCGCCGCCCTGCGCGCCGGCAACGCCGAACCCGTCCGCGCCGACATCCCCAGCCCTCACAAGATCACCGGCTGGATCATGCGGCCCCGCGAGGCCCTCACCGACCTCCAGGAGGAGCAACTCCTCCAAGTCCGCCTCGCCTGCGTGGACATCACCCGGGCCTGTGACCTGGCCCGCAACTTCGCCGACCTCTTCCGCAACCAACGCGGACAACTACTGATCGACTGGATTCGCCAGGCCGAACAAGAGTCTCCGGCCCCAATGCGCGGCTTCGCCGGATTCCTCGGCCAGGACCTCGACGCGGTCACCGCAGGGATGACCCTCACCTACAGCTCCGGAGTCGTGGAAGGCCAGATCAACCGTTTAAGACGATCAAGCGGCAGATGTACGGCCGCGGATCGTTCCAACTCCTCCGAACCCGGGTGCTCCTACGATCGTGACCATCACGAGATTTCGACCAGAGCCATTTTCAAGAATCGCGTGTGCCACGAATGCGAAAGGAACCGTATGTAGGAACAGTTCTGGAAGCAATGCTGTGCAAGTCATGAAGGTCTGGCCCTTCGGAGCCGCCCTGCGGGGGGAGGCTTCAAACCGCCACATGCCGCGAAAGCGGTGACGCGATCGTGGTGAGCGATGTGGAAAAGGCGCCCGTGAGGCGTCAGGTGGGGATCAGGAAGACGAACGCAAGTGAACCACTGCTGAAGTGTCGTTATTAAAATCGAAGTGACATCGAAACC
>NZ_JBHYJH010000309.1:1951-6034 GCF_042740445.1 Streptomyces sp. NPDC059003
GGGTGTTCGCGATTGAACCCGGGATAAGCCTGGCGGGAGCCCGTCTATTGGCCAGGCGGTGTCCGGCACGGAGGTGGCGTGAGCCTGGTCTGCTGGGCTTGCACGGAGCGTGGGAAGGCGCGCTCCGACCCTGCCGCCCGAGAAGCGGCGGCGAGAGGGAGCGCCCTGAGCGGATGAACCGTGAGGGGCTGAGTACCGGCGCGGAGTGTGCTGGCGGACCGGCCCGTAGTAGTGCTGAAGCCCCTGTAACGGGGGTGGAGCGAAGGGGTCGGGTCATCCGTGGCTGTGTGTATCTGGTCAACCGGGCGTTCTCCGGGAGGAGCCGATGGACAAGCTGAAGTCACCGAACAAGCCGTTCGAGATCTCCAAGTGGGAAGTACTGGAGGCGTATCGGGAGGTCAAGAGGAATCCAGGGGCACCAGGGGTGGATGTCCATCGAGGACTTCGAAGCAGACTTGAAGGGCAACCTTTACAAGATCTGGAATCGAATGTCCTCGGGGACGCACTTTCCCCCTCCGGTACGTGCGGCGGAGATTCCGAAGCAACACGGCGGCGGCGTGAGAGTTCTAGGAATTCCCGCTGTCGCCGATCGAGTGGCGCAAACCGTGGTGGCCAGACACCTGGGTATCCGAGTGGAGCCTGTGTTTCACGAGAAATTCCTATGGATATCGGCCAGGACGGTCTGCGCTGGACGCGGTAGAGCGATGCCGGCGGCGGTGTTGGGGAAAGGACTGGGTGATCGATCTCGATATCCAGAAGTTCTTCGACAGCGTCCGCTGGGACCTCATCGTCAAGGCCGTGGAAGCTCACACCGACGCCGTTTGGGTGAAGTTGTATGTTGATCGGTGGCTTCGAGCGCCGCTTCAACTGCCCGACGCCGCCTTGCAGAAGCGGGACCGGGGGACCCCTCCCACAAGACCCGGATCGTGTACTGCAAGGACGGCAAGCGGCGCGGCTCCTACGAGCACACGTCGTTCACCTTCCTCGGGTTCACCTTCCGAGCCCGCGGGGCGCGGAACAGGAACGGCACGAACTTCACCGGCTTCCTGCCCGCGATCAGCAAGTACGCCCAGAAGAAGATCAGCACGGAGATCCGCTCCTGGCGGCTCCACCGGCAGATCCACCTCACCCTCTTCGACCTCGCACGACGTATCAACCCGATCGTGCGGGGCTGGATGCAGTACTACGGGGCGTTCTACCGCTCCGAGCTGCATCCCCTCCTCCATCGCATCAACACCTACCTGATGCGGTGGGTCCGCAAGAAGTATCGTTCAAGAAGGCCCACGCGTGCTGGAAGCGCGTCACGCGCCAGTACCCGAGGCTCTTCGCCCAGTGGGCATGGACACCAGAGTTCCGGTGATCAAGAGGACAAGAGCCGTGTAACGGGAGACTGTTACGCACGGTTCTGTGGGAGCCCGGGGGTGCGATTCCCCCGGGCGACCCGACCATCATCACGTCCCTTGTGGTGGTGTAGCCGGGGCGATCTGATCTTTTTCCTGGGGGTAGATCGTGTCCATGCTGTCTTCGGGGAGGTAACGGCCGGGGGGGCGATCCATTATCGTGCATCTCGATGAAGACGGCGGTGGTGAGTCGTTCGAGGGCGGGCGGGTTGAGGAAGATCTGGCCGACGTCGTTGCGGCGCTTGATCTCGCGGTTGATCCGCTCCAGTGGATTGGCCGACTGGATAAAGGGGTTCACCCCCGAGCTGAAGCGGTGGGTGGTCGAGCAGACTCTCGGCGCCCTCATGCTGCACACGCGTGACCACGAGACCAGAACGGCCAGTTCGGCGGCCTGGATCCACTAGTCCATGACCGACGTCACGCTCCGCCGCCTTACCCGCACCACCACGGCGACGCGCGACCCTCCCGCCCGGCCTCCCGCACCCCCGACGAGCAGGAGCGTCGATGAAGCACCTCCTGGATAAGACCGAGGCCCGGCAGCAGATGATGCGCGAGACGGCCGGACAGCTGGGTAAGTAGATCGCGCTCCTCACCGAGCAGCACCCTGAAATCATCCGGCGAACTATCACAGAACACCCACTCAGAGACCATCAGCCAGTGGATTATGATGGGAAACTCTTCGAGTTCCGTTCGGCAAGCCGCCGGCCTGCGACTCCTCGTGCCGGTAGCCGGAACTGCAAGAGTTTCCCATCAATAACAAGGTGTGGACGGGGCAAACTTTGCATGTCCCTGTCCAGAGGGGGCCAGTTCATGCCAGACTCCTACACGGTTGACATGCTCGAAAAGACGAGCCGGACTTTCTTCCTTCCGATCATGAACCTCAACGGTGAACTGCGCGACGCGGTCATGTGTTACTACCTGCTGACGCGCTCAGTCGACGAAATCGAAGATCATCCCACTATGCCGTACCCTATCAAAGCACGCCTTTTACGGAGGGTGGGACAACTGCTCCAGACCCGCTTCACTGCTCGCGAATTCGCGGACTTGTTCGCTCCTCACCAAGATGAACTCCCGCAGGTGACTCTGGATATTCATCGCTGGGCCGCGGAAGTGGTTCCATTCGACGTCGCCGCGCGTCTTTGCGAGGCTGTGTCAGCGATGGCCGATCGCATGGCCTACTGGGTCGAGCGGGAGTTCCGAATTGATAGTGAGGCCGATCTCGACCAGTACTCCTTCTGTGTGGCCTCCAGTGTGGGGATCGGCCTGTGCGACCTCTGGGCCCACTACGACGGGGTGATCGCCTCGCACACTCTCGCGGTCGGTTTCGGACGCACCCTGCAGTCGGTCAACATGCTGTGGAACCGCCCCCGCGACCTCGCACGCGGCGTCGACTTCTTCCCCGAGGGCTGGGGGCAGCCCGAGATGCGCGCCTACGCCGACCGGAACCTCGCCACCGCCTTCGCGTACCTCAACGCTCTACCCGAAGGACAGATCCGCCGGTTTTGCGCTCTGACCCTGGATCTTTGCCGTGCCACCCTGCAGGCCATCGACAATGGTACCGGCCTGGACCGCGCAAAAATCACAGCGATCGGACAGCGGCACTCCTGACTAAACGCTGGCAGTCCCTGCCTCAGCACTGTGAATCGCCCCGGCTTCGTTGGAGATCTCGAATCCTGGAGGATTGGGACCTGTGCCGTTGAAGAGGAAGTATCCGGACGAGCTGCGAGAGCGGGCGGTCCGGATGGTGTTCGAGATACGTGAGCAGACCGGAGTGCGCAACGGTTCGATCGCCCGAGTCGCCGATCGAGGCGAGCGATCAGCTCTCACCTAAAGGTTGTCCCGTAGCGGCTGGTCACGGGCGAGATGATCTTGTTGTGGCTGGCGTGATCACGGCGTTGGAGCCGTCCTGGATAGTTCCGTTCACCGGGCTGAGCCTGCGCGGTTTCGGCAAGTTGGTGACCGTGGTGCGCCGCGAGACCGCGGCCGATGTGCATCGGGGACGGCCCTGGAGCCTGTCGTTGGAGGAGCGGATCCTGCTGGTTGCGGTGTACTGGCGCACGAACTTGACGATGCGCCAGCTCGCGCCGCTGTTCGGCGTCTCGAAGTCGGCGGCTGACCGGATCATCGACCATCTCGGCCCGTTGCTCGCGCTTCAGCCGCGCAAGCGGTTCCGCAAGGACACCGTGCTCAGCGTGGACGGCACGCTCGTGCCCACCCGCGACCGCTCGATCGCCGAGCAGTCGAAGAACTACCGCTATTCCACGGCCCACCAGGTGGTCATCGACGCCGACGGCCGCCTCGTCGTCGTGGTCGGCCGACCGTTGCCCGGCAGCCGGCACGACTCCCGGGGCTGGGAGGAGTCCGGTGCCAAGGAGGCAGCCGGCCACACCATGACCATCGCGGACGGCGGCTACCAGGGCACTGGACTCGTCATCCCGCACCGCCGGACGAAAGGTGAGGAACTTCCGGCCTGGAAGGAGGAACACAACCGTTCCCACAAGCGTGTTCGCGCCCGCGTCGAGCACACCTTCGCCCGCATGAAGGGTTGGAAGATCCTCCGCGATTGCCGCCTGAAAGGCGACGGCGTCCATCACGCCATGCCCGGCATCGCCCGCCCGCACAACCTTGTCCTCAACGGATAGCGGAGCCGATCGCGCTGCGGCCGCCCGCATTCGCATCAACT
>NZ_JBHYJH010000310.1:0-5980 GCF_042740445.1 Streptomyces sp. NPDC059003
GAACCTGACCGCATAACCACACGAAACAGCGCCTACCTCCCAGATGGAAGGCCCGTGCACGATGCGCGTCTTGTCCTCGTTGAAGGCCAGTCCTCTCGGCGCCAGCCACTTGGCCAGCCGCGCCTTGACCTGCTGGGCCTGCTCACGCGAGTGACACAGAGCCACCAGATCGTCGGCATATCTGACCAGGACCGGGGAGCCCGGTACCGCCGTCCCGGCATCGCGATGCGAGGACGGATGGTAGCGGACTCCGGCGGCCTGCTCCATCCCATGGAGGGCGATGTTCAGCAGGACGGGGCTGATCACACCGCCTTGAGGGGTCTCCTCATCGGTCGGCGTGAAATTGCCCCGCTCGACCACACCGGCCTTCAGCCATTGCCGGACCAGTCCCCGGGCGGGGAAAGTGCCGAGCGAGGCAAGAAGGTGATCATGATCGATCCGGCCGAACGCCGCCGCCAGGTCCGAGTCCAGCACCCACACCCGCTTGCAGCTCGCGCCGCGTGCGGTCACATAGATGGCCTGGATGGCGTCCTGGCAGCCCCGGCCGGGCCGAAATCCGTACGATCTCGACTCGAACCGGGTCTCCCACTCGGGCTCCAGCGCGGCCGACGCGACACCTTGCAGTGCCCGGTCAGCGATCACGGGAATCCCGAGGCCCCGCCGACGCCCGTCAGGCTTCGGCATGTATACCCGCTTGACCGGCCGGGGACTCCACGGTCTGGCCCGGTGCTGCACCCAGTCCGCCAGTTCGGCCTTGGACTTGGGCAGCAGCGCCGTCTTCCCGTCGATCCCGGCCGTCGCGCGGCCAGCGTTGAGCTCCGTGACCCGCCGCATGCTCAGCAGAGCGTTGCTGCGGGAGCGGAGCATCAGCTTCTGCAGATTACGGACCTCCTTCAGGTCCCCTGCCTGCGACGCCGTGAAGAACCTCTGCCGCAGACGCTGTACGTCGTCCTCGGCCTGCCGCCAGTCGATCTCAGCCCAGTCGGTGACGTCGTCCGCGGGTCCGTTCACCGCGTCGACAGCGGCCGTGACGGTCTGCGCCGTCCCACCCGTCCGTCGTCGTGGCGTCCAACTTGCCCCTTGGTTCCGGTGCCGTCATTCATCAGTCTTCACAGGCTCACCCGGCCCACGTCAGCGCACTTTCGGGCCGGGACAGCTGTCCCTATCCGGCCAGTTATGCGGGAGTCGCCGGGAGAGGTCCCGGCCTGCGGCCCCGGTTTCCTGCTGCCTTTCGGCCACCGGCATTCGCTTCTTGGGCCATCCTGCGCCCGCTGGGGATATGGGCCTTCCTCGCGGTCGGCTTACCAGGCAGCGCCTGGACCCCATCGGGGTTGTCGTGCTGCACATGAGCAAGACGCGACCGGGCAGGGCGCCCCCTTTACTCCGGGGACAGAGGTGCGCTCCCGGCCGGCAACTACGCTCCGACCGGCACCTGCCGCTTTCCAACGGCCAGTTCCTACAACCCCGCTGCAACATCCCACCGGCAGGGGTAACCGTCACGAAGCCTTATCAGGGGTTCACTCGCATTCGCCCATCACCTCGCTCGCCTCTGTTGACGAGCGGAGCCGGGGACCCCGGCATCCGATGTCCCCGCCGGTCTTCTCCTCGCCTGTAACCCCCGGGTGGACCAAGGGTCCTTGGGCTTCTTCTCCGGGCTTCGCACCCCGTGGTTACTCGCGACGCACGCAGGAGCGGAGACAGGCCGTGCGCACTGGCCTGAGTACTACACCTCCGGCATCAGCCGAACCTCCAATCGGTGCCTCCCACTTCACTCATGCACCCTCACGTCGCACGTAGAGATCCCGGTCGCCTCCATCCCGACCAGGGTGATGCCCTCGGACAGCAGCCACTCGCGCAGAGCCAGCAGGTCCCGGGTCATAGAGGAGAAGACCCGGACCTCTTCGCGTCGCCGCTTGCCCGTTCCCGGCACCCGGATGCACACCTTCACATCGGACTTGCTGATGTCGATGCCCGCGCAGCGTTCGTAGACCACGTCCATGTCCAGCCCTCTTCGGTCGCCCTGGCGGTCACGCGGCCGCCCGGGGAGAGCGGGCAGGCAGAAGATCCTGGTACGCGTGCTCGAAACAACACTTCTGGGGGCCTGACGAGTGTTCTCCAGCGTCGTGCTAATCCACGGGCTCGATCACACCAAGGTATGTCCGACGTCGACCGGGCGGACGCGGCCCCATTTTCCCCGGCTCAGGGGGGCGCTCGGCAGAGGCGCTCGGATTGCTACTGCTGCGTTCCTCATAGGACGTACACATATCGACGTCTGCGTGTGCGGGTGGGAGGTGCCGGTCGGCCCCTGAGCCTTCCTCTTGATCGTGGACACCTGGAGACTGGGACCTGAGGTTCCAGAGGAGGTAGCAGCAGGTGGGAAGCAAGTACACGAAGCGGTACACCGAGGAGTTCAAGCGGGACGCGATCGCGCTCGTCGATTCCTCGGGCAAGACAGTCACGGCGGTCGCCCGGGAGCTCGGCATCAGCTCCGAGTCCCTGCGCGGCTGGTACCGCCGGGCAAAGGCCGATCGGGGCGAGGGCGCGCCGGGCGAGCTCACCACGGCCGAACGCGAAGAGCTCAAGCGGTTGCGTCGGCAGAACGTCGAACAGGCCAAGACGATCGAGGTGTTGCGAAAAGCCGCGGTCTTCTTCGCAAAGGAGAGCGATCGGTGAACGACACGTACGCGTTCATCGAGGCGGAGAAGACCACCCACGGCGTCGCTTTCCTGTGTCGGCTGCTGAAGGTGGCTCGCTCCTCCTTCTACGCCTGGCTCGCCGCGGCCAGAACCCGCTCGGCCCGCAAGGCCGCCGACGAGACCCTGGCCCACGAGATCACCGTCATCCACGTCGCCTCCCGCCACACCTACGGGGTCCCGCGCATCCATGCCGAACTGCGGCGCCTGGGGCGAGACGCGTGAACCACAAGCGCATCGCCCGCCTGATGCGCGAGCACGGCATCCAGGGAGCCCACCGCCGCAGGCGGAGGTCGCTGACCTGGCCGGACAAGAAGGCGAAGCCGGCCCCCGATCTGATCGGCCGCGACGACCACGCCAAGATCCCCGGCACGAAGCTGGCCGACGACATCACCGCCCTGCCCACCGGCGAGACCTTCCTCTATCTCGCCTGCTGGCTGGACCTGGCCACCCGTGAGGTCGTCGGCTACTCGATGGCCGAGCACCACCGCGTCGGCCTTGTCGTCGACGCGTTGGAGATGGCCGCCGGACGCGGCCGTCTCCAGCCCGGCTGCATAGTGCATTCGGACTGCGGCAGCGAATACACCAGCAGCCAACTCCGAGATGAAATACGCACGTTGGGCCTCCTGCAGAGCTGCGGATCCTGCTTCGACAACGCCGCCGTGGAGAGCTTCTGGGCCTTGCTCAAAGAAGAGATCGGCACCCGCGTCTGGCCCGACCGGGCCACCGCCCGCGCCGAGGTCTTCGACTTCATCGAGACGTTCTACAACCGCCGCCGACTGCGCAAGCACAAGGTCTTCGGCTACCTCACCCCAGCCGAGACCCGACAGCGGCACCACCACGACCTCGCGGCATAGAAATCGAGTGTCCAAGATCACGGGGAAGCTTCAGAGTGGGGTGTCGTCCGGCAGGTTGGACAGCCAGTAGTCGGTCGGCGTCTCGGCATCGGCGGGCCATTCGATCAGCAGCCATCAGTCGGGCAGGACCCCGTCCCACCAGCCCTGTCCGGCGGAGGCGGCCGCCTTGATCGGGCGTTCGACGGCCTTGCCCGCGGGCCGCACACGCAGTGTGGCGAAGCGAGGGCGCAACTCCCCGCGCGAGCCGTGCCGCCAGGTGACAGAGGTGAACGCGGTGGCACCGAGGCCGGCGGCAAGGGCCGCGACCTAGGGCGCGGGCTCCCGGTAGCGGGGCTGGGGCCAGCAGCCCACGGGCCCGTTGCGGGCCGGTGCCTGGGGCTCAGTGCCGAAGGAGTGGGCGACGACATCGGCACGGACGGCCAGCATGTAGGCGTTTCCGCGGTCGGCCAGTGCGCTGCGCAGACGGGCGTTGGTTCCGTAGGCGGCATCGGCCACTACGACCAGCGGCGTCATGCCCCCAGTGGGCGAGGCTGTCGAGCATGGCCAGCGCCAGGCGCCACTTCTCGCGGTACGTGACCTCGGGCGGGACTCAGGCTTTCGCCCGGCGCTCGGTGTCCGACGCCCACTCCTTGGGCAGGAACAAGCGCCACTGCAGCGGACAGGACGCCATGTCGCTGGCGGCGTGGATACTGACCGCGACCTGGCAGTTGGCTCGCTTGCCCACTGCACCGCAGTACTGTGGCGCCACGGCGACCGACATCGTCCCGTCCTTGGGGACCGACACGTCGTCGATCACCCACGCTGCCGGGGCGATGCGCGGCAGCATCCGCTCGCAGATGCGCCGCTACACCGGCACGGGATCCCACGTGGACTGGTTCACGAACTGCTGCAGGTTCTGCTCGTTGCCGTCCGGCAGCCGCGAGGCCATCGCCTGGATCGACTTGCGTCGCCCGTCCAGCATCAGCCCCCGCAGGTAGCAGTCGCCCTTGGCCCGCTGGTCCCTGCGCGGCACCGAGGCGAACACATCCGCCACGTACGGCGCCAACATCGCCCGTGCACGGTTCACTTCATGTGCGTCCACACACCCAACATGCTCCTGAACAGGCCCAACGTGAAGACCTAACGGAGTCCTACCTAGAGGTGGAGGTCTTAACGCTCTGGGTGTCGATGATGGAGGCCGTCGGCGACGGCCTCCGACCTTCCTATGCGCGGAGAGTATCGGGTCGTAGTTGAGCTGGGGAGGATCCTGTCGCGCCAGGCGGCGTAGTAGAGGTAGACGGTGCCATGGCTGGGAAGTCGTGCGGAAGATGCTTCCCAGGAAATCCGGTGCAGTTTAGATAGGGAATCGCGTCGAACACTTCCGACAAGGCAACCTACGCCGGTTTCTTGCGGGGCGGCGGCCCCGCCATGCATTTCGCTAGGCCGTGAAAATCAGCTCAGTCCGATCAGGGCCCATCGGGCGTCGGACTGTAGAAGGCGAGGCAATGAAGCATCATCCTCGGATGACAGTGTGACCGTCGGCCTGCAGTTCGTCAAGTTGGACGGCAACGGCGGCCATCCCGAGGAGTAGTGCGCCGCCGGTCGTCCCGGTCACCTGACTACCTCGAGGCCGTGACTCAGCCGGCGCTGGCGGGCCCGGGGAGAACCAGGTATTCCAGCAGAAGCTGAACGGGCCGGTGACCAGGGTCTGGTGACGGCGGATGGCGGTGTCGGAGCGGACCTGAAAGTCGGCCCAGCCGAGTTCGTCCTTGACATGTTTGTAGCTCTGCTCGATCCAGCGCCGCAGCCCGTAGAGCCGCACCACTTCGGCCAGGTCAGCGGCCGCGTGCCGGCTCCGTGTCTCGCGGGGTGAGGCGGGCCGGGACAAGTTGGTGGCCGGGTGCCAGGCGGACGTCTCGGGGCAGGGCGGCGGTGCGTCCATCACGGAAGGCACGGATGACCGGCTGCCAGCCACCGGGCCTGCCGGGGCGTGCCACGCCAGTTCGCGGGCGGCGCCCACGGGCTGGAAGGCGTCCTGATGCTGCCAGGTGCCGTGACCGCGTTTGACAGCCATCACGAACGGGAGGGTAGCCGTTGTTGTGGCTTGGCGGGTGAGGGTGGCCCCGATCTGCAGCGTTGTGCGGAAGCCGGGGGTCGTACCACCCCGTGGTCGGTCTTCCCGGCCGCGCCCGGGTTGACCGCGTCCTGGTCCTAGCGACTTGGATAGCAAGAACTGCAGTCGCTGCACCGCCGCATGCTGGGCTCCAGCTGCGGCTTCCGAACCGGCCAGGCAGGTCAGCGTCTTGTTGCGGTCCCGCAGCAGAGCAGCCCTGCCAGGAGCTCGCAAAACCCACGCCGCCGTGCCAGCGTTTCGAAGAGATCACCGAAGCGGGCAGCTTAGAGGTTGTCTCATGTGGCGAGTTTCGTCAGCTTCTTGTAGCAGGTGAGAGC
>NZ_JBHYJH010000311.1:0-5959 GCF_042740445.1 Streptomyces sp. NPDC059003
GCGCGTAGGAGTCGGTGAGCAGCGGGAAGTCGATGCCTTCGGCGTCGACGGCGTGCAGACGGACGGCGAGGTGGTTGGTGGTGAAGCGGAAGCCGCGTATGCCGGTGGTGGCTTCTGTGCATCCGCTGGCGGTGAGTATGGCGCGGGCCCGCTCCTCGATCACTTGGTTGGTGGCGAGTTGCTGCGCTTCAAGCCGGGTCCGGTTCGCGCGGGTTTCGAAGGCGGCTTGTATGCGGATGGGGTCGGCCTTGGCTGCGCGCTGTTCCTCGGCGGGCGGGGAGGCGGGGCCGTAGAGGCGGATGATCGAGTCGAGTGTGACGATGAGGTGGTGGCCGGGCTCGACGACGCGGGCGTCGCCGGTCACGCTGTCGTGGTGCTCGCGGATGGTCCAAGTGATGTAGACCCGCGGCGTGATGGGCCGTTGTAGTGCTTCGCCGTGTCGACGGTTCGGTCCTCCCGGCGGACGGCGGCGATCACGTCCATGCCGGGACGCAGCATGTCAGCGCGGACCGGAATCGCGGTGCGGTCGGCGACGGCGGCGTACGTCTGAGCGAGGAAGGCCAAGTGCGCATCGTCGATCGGGCCTGTGAGGTCCCGCGTGGTCGGGCGGCGCTCCTGCACGTCTGGGCGCTGGCCCTCGTCGAGCGGGCGTAGCTCCACGGTGCCGCGGTTGTCTTTGTAGACGATGCGGGCGCTGGAGCGGGAAGCGGACATCTCGCGGACGCCTCCCTTGCCGTCCATCATGGCGTGGTTGATCTCGGCCAGTGCATCACGGGTGGGGATGACTTCCGTGGTGCCGTCGTTCACGGTGCGCATGTGGAGGCGCTGCGGGGCATCGGAGGCCGGGCGCGGCGGGGAAGCGCGGCGCACTCGCAGAACCATCGTGTCCTCAGGCACGGTCTGCGTGACCTTCTGGCCCTCGTTGCTGACAGCGGTGAACGTGCCACCGTCGATGGCGAGGACGGTCCAGGCGCAGCGCGTCACGAAGACGTCTCCGACCTCCAACTCGCTCACCTTGACGCGCTCCGATGTCCGAGCGAGCGGGGCGCGCTGGCAGGTAAAGACGATCTCCCCAGGGCCGTTCGCGACTCCGCGCCAGTCGACGGTGAACCGCTCGGCGTCGCCCTCCACGCGCGCACCGTAGCTGTGCTTGATTCCCACCGCGCGGCGCAGCCGCTTTCCATCCTGCGACGGGCAGCTGCGAGTGGTGCCGTCCTCGGATGCCGTGACGTCGTAGGTGACGCTTGTCATGTCGGCCTCGTAGAGGGATTCCACGAGCGCCTCGTACGGGTCGACGGCGAGGGGCGTCTGGGGCACGTAGCGGCGGTTGTCGATGCAGATGGCACCCTGCTCGTCCTGGTGGACGAGGTGGCCCCGGGAGCGACGGTTGCTGACGATCCGGCGCATGTGCTCGGCGGGGATGCCTTCACGCCTCAGCTCGCCGTCGATGTGGAGGGCGTGCGGGACGTCGATGACGTCCTTCGGCGAGGGGACGGCGTCGTACTTGTTGGCGTCGTCTCCCAGGCGTTCGACGCAGGCGGTGACCGCGGGCACGGTGGGCACTGGGCGAGACCCCTCGGCGCTCCACACGGTGGCCTCTTCGAAGCGGCCACGGGCGCCCTTGCGGTTGGACTTGGTCCAGATCATGGTCAAGGTGCCCGCAGCGGCGATGGCGCGGCCCAGCTGCTTACCGGCATAGGCGGCAGGGATGGGGATCTCGAAGCGCACCAGGTAGGTAGTGGGGTCCTCGCGCTCGGTGGTGTTCACGGTGACGGTCAGGCCGTACGCGAGCGCCAGGTTGATGATCTTGTCGGCGTCTGCGATGCCGGTGGCGGGGGTCTGGGAGGCAGATGCTGCCATGAGGGTGCTCCTTGTTTGATGGTCTTCTGGCGTGCTCTGGCCGGGCAGTTGGGCCGGACGGTCCGCCTTGCGTTGCCCGCCCGATCAGGGCGGACAGTCGCGGTTTCTGGGGTTCCTGGACCGTCCGCACGCGCGTGGTCGCGTATGGACAGGGCGCTCCCGCGTGTCGGCGGTCGGGAGGGGGGGTTGCCTGTGCTGCACGCCCGGCGGGGTGGCCGGCGGCGCGACGGTGGGTCGCGGCTGCCCGGCCGGGACGAGACACTACGAACCCGGCGGTGTGCGCGGCGGGGCCGTGAGCAGCCAATACGCACAGGCCGACAGGGACCGCAGCCGGTGGTGCTGCGAGCGTCTTCACGACGGCCCGCAGCACCGTGTCCGTGTCGGGCGGCTCGGTTAGGACAGAGCTCCGGTGATCACCGGTACGGAGACCGCCGGGTCTGAGGTCAGTTTCACGCCGGGAGCCAGTGGCTTGATCCCGTAGATCCAGCCGCGTTGGCGGGCAACGGTGGTACGTCCGCGCCACGGCAGGTCGATGACGAGGCGCTTGGCGCTGGTGTATCCCAGGGGGCCGTAGTAGTGCTCCAGTCCGGGCTCATGCCGCAGTGTCAGGACCGTGTAGCTGCCTTGCCGGAACATCTGCTCTGCATGGCGCATGAGGGCTGACCCGATTCCGTTTCGTTGGTGCTCCGCCCGCACAGCAAGGTCCTGGATGCAGCCGATTCGCTTCACGAGCTTGTTGACCATGAAGTTGTGGTTGTTGAACCAGCGGGCGGGGCCGCCGAGGATGGTGCCCACAGGGGTGCCGTCCGCGAGTTCGGCGATCAGGCAGAGGTGGAACCCGTGAGTCAGTGGCGGGGCAGGGTCGAGAGCGAGGCCGATGCGGATGCCCTCGAAGATTTCCGGAAGGTTCTCAGAGGGTTGGCGGAGGTTTATCAGGGAGACGAGTGACATGACTGCATCGGCGTCTTCAGGGCGTCCTGGGCGGATGCGAATTATGATTCCGGGTTTCGCGTTCACGGGAGGCCTTTCCTCTTCGTCGGGCGTAGGTTGGAGCGCCACCAGCCGGGCGGGCTGCTGCTCGGCGGCCTTGATGACCCGGGGAACACTAGACTGTTCACTCGACAGCGAATGCGACTCTGACCTGCAAAAGCTCTGGAGTTTACGGTGCAAGTGGCGGACAGTTGATGATGGGTTCCGCCTGGCCGGTCAGAGTTCTTTCCCGCGTAACGAGGAAATGCCCTGTCCCGGACCTGACATCCAGGACAGGGCTGATATCGGGGCCAGTCAGGGGGAGTTGGGCGCTATACGCCAGCACTGTGCCCCTACTCCGCTGAAGGGATCGTGCAACCTGTTCCTTCTTTCGCGTTCCGCAGGCGGCTCATCATCCACTGGTACGTGATGGTGATGGGCTGTCTGGTTTCTTCTCGGAATCGCTCGACAGCCTGAGTCCTTTTTCTTCCCTCTTCGTAGTGGATCTTGAAAGGGGAGCGATTCCCCACAGTGTTCGGCACACTGCGGGAGCGGTAGAGGCCAGGCGAATCCGCCCGGGTCGGCAAGCAAGGCTCGGGCCGGAATGGTCTCTACTCCCCCACCGTCATCCCGGCCATCGCTCACGATCCAGCAGCCCGCGCGATAGCAACGACCATCGCTCAACGGGCCGGTCAGTGATCAGCGGTGGCGCCCGGTCCGCCCGGCGCTACCGCACCCACAGGAAGGCAGTTGCGGCAGGGGCGGGGAAGGCGGCAACCGTGGCGGCAGGGGCGGCGAGCGACGTCATGCTGTGGGGCTTTCGAGAGGGGCCGCGCCCTGAGCAGAGGAGTGGGGCGCGACCGGGCGGGCGGAAGGGAGGATCAGATCAGGTGCGGGGCGATGGCCAGAAGGAAGTCGACGCCGACCGAGCCGACCTGCGCGCAGACCGGGGTGCCGTCATGCACGGGGCCGCGGAGCTCAGTGCGGGAGGGCAGCGCTACCCAGCCGCTCAGGTCCTGGCGGCCGCCGAACTCCACCTCGCCGTCGTTGGCCGGGTGGAGTTGGGGGAAGCGGTCCGTCAGGTACTGCGCAAAGGCGCTCCGGGCCTTCGTGCAGACGCGCTCGTCCAGTGGAGGCAGCAGAACCGGCAGCGCGCCGTACAGGCCGCTCACGGGACCGTCGTAGGTCAGGTGGAAGTTACCGGCTGCCCCGTACGCCCATACGCCCCACTCGCACTCAGCGCCGCTGTCAGCCGTCCAGGTCAGGCCGGGGCCGCCGAGGCGCTCCCTGGCCACAGGGTGCGTGCCGTGCTGGACGAGTGCGAAGCCCACCTCTGTCAGGGCAGCGCCCTTATGGCGCATGACCCACTGCCACGGCTGCTCGTTCGGGACCGCCTTGCGGGCCATGTCCTGAGCTGCGTCGGCGTCGAGCCGGGGCAGGATCCAGCGCAGGGCGCGCGCGGCGAGCGCGGCGACGGAGACGGGGTCGGTGGAGTCGACGACGGCGTCCGGAGTCACCGGGAATCGGTCGGGTCGGTCGGGTCGGTCGGGTCGGTCGGCGAACAGCTCCACGCGACCCGCGTCCTCCACGACGATCAGTGCGCGGCGGCCGTCGGTGATCCGGGACGTGGCAGCGTTGTTGCGGATGCCGTAGGGGGCGGGGCCGACCGTCCACGGCTTGCCCTGGCGGGTGGGCAGCAGGGCGGCGAGCGGGGCGGCGGCGGTGGCCTGGGGGGCGGAGGCGGTCACAGGTGCTCCTTCTTCGTTTCGGGAGGGTCCGGCGCGTGCTCTCCGGCGGGTCTTTGGGTGGTGCGGGTGGTGCGCGGCCCGGAGCCCGTGGCCTCGGGCCGCGCAGCGGTCAGCGGGTGGGTTCGTGACCGGGGGAGGCCGCGGTTCCCGGTTGATGCGGGGCTCCCATTAGGCGGCGTCGCGGAGCCAGCCGGAGACCTCGCCGGGCTCCACGCCGTAGCACTCGATGACGACGTGGGGTGTGGTGGCGATCTCTGGGCCCGATTCCGATTCCTGGGTGGTCCGCCCGCACAGCAAGCTTGGATGAGAGGACGCTACGAGCCCGGCAGGACAGGTGGTGTGCCCTGAACAACCAAAACACCTGCTCTCCAGGGCAGTCCACCATCGTGTTGGGCAGGCTGAACGGGACAGATGCAGGACGAAGGGCAGGGCGTCGGGTCCCAGCAGCGGGGGCGTCGCCACGGCAGGCCGGACGCTGCCCCGCCCCGCCCTGCCACAGGGCGAGGGCGGAGCGGGGTGCCATGGCGCGGCAGCTGTGAGTGCCTCCGGGCGGGATCGGCGGCGGCCCCCGGCGAGCGAGGGAATCAGGTTGCCGAAGAGATGGCCGCGCGCAGGAGGGCGAGCACTTGATCGGAGCCTTTGATCCAGGGGACCTCGATGGCTGGTGCCGAGATGCGCCCCTCGGAGTCCGCCCACAACGTTGCGTTGCCGCCGTCCCAGCGCAGACTGGCCACTCCCGGCCGGCTGCCGTATACGGTCCTGCAGCTGTCTCCGAGGACCGCGGCAGCCTGGTGAACGAACTGCTGGATCGCTTCCTGTTCCCGGTGCGTGCGCACCGTCAGCTCTTCCACCAGCCGCGCCCACTGGGGCACGATCGTGGAGCGGATGACCGCTGCGACGGCTGCCGGATCGCCGATGGTCCCCGACGCAGTCCCGCGGTAGTCCCCCCGGCGTGGCCAGGACAGGTCTCCCCTGGCTCGGGTCTTCACAAGGACTGGGGTGCACGAGCGCACGGGCGCCGTGGTGGATACGTCGAGCTCTATGCCGGGGCCGCACAGGACGGCGTCGGTCAAACAGTCGCAGCTCGCTGCACTCCAGCCGGGCCCCAGAAGATCAGCGAGCTGGGCAGCGTATTGGAGGGCGTAGCGGGCAACAGGCATGGAGAACTCCTCAGCAGAAGAAGGTCGGAGGTGGGAAGTAAGGGCGGTAGCTGCCGGTGCCTGAGCACCGACGCCCGGAGCAGAAGGGCGGGTGCGGTCGCGGGTAGTGCGTGTGGGGAGCCGTGGCCGGGCCTGCCAGGACAGCGCCCCGGGGCGATGAGGCCGGGGGCGGCTGCACCGTTGCTGCTGTCCAGCAACAGACCGTGTCGGGCGCCCCGGCAC
>NZ_JBHYJH010000312.1:0-5881 GCF_042740445.1 Streptomyces sp. NPDC059003
CCCTGGCGGACTTTCCCGCGCGCGCCGCCGGCAGCCGGGGGCTCTAGTGCAGCGGCACAGGCGGCGGGCGGGCGCCTGCTGTCAAGCTCGGTGAGCGGGGCGGCTGTTGGCGCGACGCCCCGCGGCGGGGGTGCGGGCCGCGCCGGGGGTGCGGGTCAGGGGCGGCGGGGCGCGGGGGGCGGGGCCCCGGGTGCGGTGTGCGGGTCGGGGCGGGGGCGCATGGCGGGCACCGCGGGGGCGGGGGCCAGGGGCGGGCGGCGTTGTGCGAGGGCGGTCAGGCGCTGGGTGATGCGGGCGCACCGGTAGTGGTCCAGGGCCTGGGTGAGGTGGTCCCATTCGGCGGCGGCCGCGCCGTGGGGGCGCGGGCCGAGGGGGTCGGGGCCGGTGTGGTGGCGGCGTTTGCGCCAGCCGGTGATCGTGTCAGTCAGGCGGGTGAACAGCTGTTGCTGGTCCTCGTCGTCGGGGTCGGGGGCGGGCAGCTGGTCCCGCCACTCCTCGAGATCCGCCCCGGCGGGCCTCGGCGCGCCGGGTGCGGTCTCGGCGGCGGGGGCGGAGGGGTCCTGCGCGGGCAGCGGGGCGGTGGGCGCCGGTTGGTGGGGCGGTGGGCGGTGGGCGGCGGCCGCGTCCAGGCGGCGGTGGGCGGCCTGGACGAAGGTGTGCGGGTCCTCGCCGCGCAGCTCGGCGTGGTGGGCGGCGTGGGTGCGGCGGGCCAGGGCGCGGATGCGGGCGGCGAGCTCGTCCCAGGCGGCCGCGTCCGCCCCGGTGGGGGGGCGGACGCCGATGCCTTCCATCCCGCCGGGGATCTGGTGACGTTCGCGCCAGGCCTCGACCAGGGCGGCGGTCGACTGCCAGGTACGGCGCAGCCGGTGGCCGGCATCCGGGACCGGGCCCAGCGGTCTGCTCCACCCGGGCGGAGCGGCGGCCAGGGCGATGCCGCGGTGGGCCAGGGCGGTGGCGAGCAGGCGGTGGCGTGCCCTCAGCTGGGTGCGCCAGCCGGCATCCAGCAGCGGCTCGGACAGCACCGCGGTCTCGGCGAGCCAGCCCGGCAACCCGGTGCCGTCGGCGGGGGGTGGGGGGCGGTCGGGCAGGAAGGCCCGCAGCCGCAGTTCGGCGTCGATGCGGGCGGTGATGACGGTCGCGCGGGCCAGCGCGGCCCGGGCCTGCTCGGCGCGATGGCGGTGCCAGGTGAGCTCCGCACGGGCGGCCTCGGCTCTCTGAGAGGCGGTGGGCACGGCGAGCGGCCGGCGCTCGCGCTGGCAGTCCTCGCGGGCGCTCATGCGCCAGTCCATCGCGCGGCGCAGGGCGATCTCGTCGTGCAGGGCGGCGTGGGCGGCGGCCGCCTGGCGGGCCTCGGCCGGGGTGCGCACCAGGGCGGAATCGGTACGGGCGCGGGCGAGTTCGTCGGCGAGCCGGCCCAAGGTGGCTGCCCCGTAGGGACGGTTCGGCCAGGCCGGGTGGGGCAGGCCGCCCACGACCACGGGCGCGGGCTGGCCGGCCAAAGCGGCATCGGCCGCCGCCACCTCCTGCAGCGCGCGCGAGCGGCGGGCGCCGGCCGTGTCCTTGAGGTGCTGCAGCTGCGCGCCCGAGACCTGCGCGAGCGGCCGGCTGGGCCCCTTGCGCAGGGCGCGGGCGGCCTTGGCCGCGGCGCGTTCCAGGTAGCGGTCGATGCGCCAGGCCATCACGACCGCCGCGTCGTGGGCGCCAGCCAGGCCGCGCTGCGGCAGGACGGCGCGCACCAGAGCGGTGGCATCCCAGCCGTCGGCGGCGGCCCGCCGGAGCGTGCGGGCCAGCACCGGCCAGCCCTCCGCCGCAACGAGCCCGCCGGCCGCGGCGCCCGCCGCGCGGGCCACCGCGGCCTGCAGGATGTCTTCCCAGGCGCGGCGGGTGACATCGGCGAGCTGATCGGCGAGGTGGGCCGGGGCAGTTGCGGCCGCGTGCAGGCTGCGGATCGTCTCCATCGCCGAGCGCGAGGCGCGGCAGTTCCCGGCGATCTGCTGCACGCTCTGGGCCAGGCCGACCCCTGGCTCGCAGGCCACGTACAGGCGGTTGGTGCGCGTGGCGCGGGTGAGCTGGACATAGGCGCTCTCCCGGCTGGTGCGGGCGCTGGCCAGGTTGTGGGAGGTCTCCACGGTGATGCCCTGGGCGCGGTGCACGCTGGTGGCATAGCCCAGGTCCAGGGCGGTGTCCGCGTAGGCGGCGGGCAGGTGGATACGGCCGCGGTGTTCGGTGTGGGTGAGCAGCATCTCGCCGTTGTCCAGCAGGCCGGTGACCGTCCACACATCGCCGTTCTTGACGAAGTCGCGGGTGCCGCGGGTCAGCAGGTGGCGGGCATTGTCGCGGGTGACGACGAGGTCGCCGACGTGCGCGGACAGGCCCTCGCGCAGCGGGCGGGCGCGGCGGGTGTCCAGGCGTCCGGCGGCGGCCAGCCAGGCCTGGGCGCGCTGGTTGAGGGCGGTGACAGTGTCGGTGTCCGCGGCCGTCATCAGCGTGGTGCGGCCGCGTTCAGTGTCGTGCTGCCAGGCGGCGAACACCGCGTGCAGCATCGCCTCGCGGCTGCCGCCCACCAGCCGCTGCCTGTCCAGGTACCAGGTGAAGGCGTCCTCGGCCGGGCCGTCGCGCACCGCCAGGCTGGCCGCGGCTTCACCCTCGGTGCGAAAGCGGTGCAGGGTGGACAGTTCCACCGCGCCGACCTCGCGGGCCAGCAGCCGCAGCGCCCCGCCGGCCTCGACGGCGGCCAGCTGCGCGGGATCGCCCAGCAGCCGCACGTGGGCGCCGGCGGCCCGGGCGTCGTCAAGGACGCGGTGCAGCCGCACGGTACCCGCCATGCCCGCCTCGTCGACGACCACGACGTCGCCGGGGCGTAACCGGTAGTCGTCCGGCACCTGCTGGCCCGCGGCGGCCTTGGCGCGCTTGGCCACCCAGCCGTGCACGGTGTGCGCGACTGTCAGGTCCTTGGACAGCACCTGGGCGGCGCGGCGGGAGGGGGCGAGCGCCACCAGGCGCGAGCCGCTGGCGGCCAGCGCGCCGGCCACGACCTTCAGCGCACTGGACTTGCCCGACCCGGCCGGGCCGATGCCCGCCACCACCAGGTGCTCGGAGCAGGCGAAGGCCTTGGCCAGGGCGCGCTGCCCGGGATCGAGCCGGTGCTCGGCGTGCGCGTCGTGGTGGTCGGCCACAGCATCAAAGACGGTGGCGGTGACGGCGGGGATCACCTGGGTGCGGGCGGCCGCCAGCAGCGCGTCCTCGGCGGCCAGCACCTGGGGGGTGGTGTAGGTGCGGGAGTCCTTTTGCCGGTAGATGCTGGTGCCGTCCGCGCGCACCAGGTGGGGGTGGTGGGGGTGGACATCGGGCGGGGTCAGATCCAGGCACAGCGACAGCGCGCGCTCGGTCAGACGCTGCGCCAGGCCGGCGCCGGCGCGGGCGCCGGCGAGCAGGCGGGCCAGGTGCCGCTCGCTCTCGGCGGCCAGATGGCGCCGGGCGAACACCGCGCGGTGCTCGGCCACGGCGGCCACCACGGCGGCGGCCTCCTGGCCGAGGTCCACCTCAAGCGGCGCCTGCGGCGCGGTGTGCTGCTGTGCGTGCTGCAACAGGTGGTCCACCGTGTAGGCGCCGACCAACTCCACGGCCATCTGCCGCCAGCGGGCGCGCAGTTCGGCCAGGGGCGTGGCGCGCTTCTTGGGCGGGCGCGTCTCGCGCGCGGCCCGCTCCATCAGCTTCATGCGCCGGCGCTGGTTCACGCTGCGGCCGGTGGCCATCTCGGCCTCGGCGACCAGCTCCTCGAGGCGGGCGCGGATGTCGCCATCGCGCGTGGACATGCCGCGCACGAGCTCGGGCGGAATGCCGGCGAGCTCCAGCACCGGGCGCCGCCCCGGGGTGACGACCCGCTCGAGGGCGGTCAGGCCCAGGCGGGCACAGACCTCCTCGATGACCCGCCGGTTGTAGCGCTCGGAGGCGGTGACCAGCTGCCGGTACCACAGGCGGCCGTCGATGCTGCGCCACTTGCCGTCCAGGCCCTGGCACTTGTTGGCCACCAGCACATGGTCATGGAGGAGGGGCAGTCCGTGGCGGTTGTCGAAGTGCCGGAAGCGGGCCGCGATCACCCCCGGCCGGGCATCCTCCTGGGCCCGGCTCCCGGCCCCGGTCCGCACCGCCAGGGCATGGTCCTCCAGCCATTCCAGGGTCTCGGCGATCGCCTGCTCGTGGGCCGCCTCGATCGCGCACCGGGTGTGCTCATCGGCCAGCGCCCACAGCACACCCACGGTCTTGGCCCGGCACACCAGGTCGAACGCCGCCACCGGCTGACGCACCGCGGCCCGGTCCTTCAAGGCCAGATAGCGGCCCAGCTCCTGCCCGTCGGCCGGACGCCGGCCGTAGTCCTCACCAAACGCGCGCGCGGCCACCCGCATCCGGATCCGCACCCGCTCCGCCCCCTGCACCGCCTTCCCCCCGGCCAGCCGCGACGCCTCCTTCAGCGCCTCGTTGATACGGGCCTGCAGCGGCCCCGGCTCGCCGCTGTAGCGGGGATAGGCATAGCCCAGGCGGACCTCGTGCAGCGCCGCGGCCGCCGAGGCCCCCTGCGCCACCAGCTCGCGGGCCAGGCGGTGCGCATCGGGGTGCAGGCCCAGCCCGAACAGCGCCTGCATCTGCTCCTCGCGGACCTGCCCCGCAACCCCCAGCTCGGCTGCCGCCCGCCCCATCCACACCCCCGGCGGCGTGCCGGTGCGGGCCTGCATGTCCGCCAGGCCCTCGCCCGGGGGCCGTGCGCTATCACCGGAGGAGACAGTGCGCTGGTAATAGCGGTATCCCCAGCCGGCGCTCACCTTGCGCTGGTCGATGGTCATCGCCCGGCCAGTGTCCGCACCCTCCCCGCCCGCCCGGCCCGCCCCCAGCCCCGCGGCCACAGCGCCTCCCGCCCGGCGGGAGGCCGGCACAACGCCTCCCGTCCGGCGGGAAAACCCTCCCCCGGCCAAAGGCCCCGCCCACAGAGCAAGAGCTTTCGCCGGATTCCGGCTCGCCCGCAAGGGCGATCGTGGTGTGCACAGGGCTGCTCGCCGAGCAGCCCTGTGCACACCACCCCGGCCCCCTCCCCCCCCTTTCCCGGACACACCCGCCCGCGACTTCCCCCGCTCGGGCACCTGCCGCATACGCACTCCCGCCCCACGGGAGTCCCCCGCCCCAACCGGCCCCAACCAGTCCCAACCGTGCACGGCACCCGCCAGCCTGGCACCCCGCAGCCACGACACCCCGTCAAGGAGGGCCGCCGCATGGCGAGCAAGGCCAAACGCACCGCACACGAGATCGCGGCGCGCAAACGGGCACTGGCCCGGGCGCTGGAGCTCAACGCCGACCGGATCAAACGCGAACAGGAACTGACCGCCCTGGCCGCCGACTTCCTGGAGACCCGCGAACTCCAGGCGGACGTACACGGGCAGCTGGAACAACAGATCGCCGTGCTGCGGCAGGAAGCAGCGCGCGCGGGTGAGCGGCTGCGCCGCCGGGGCGCGGCGGTCATCGCGGTGATGACGGCGCGGGGTGAAGGCGCGGGGCGGATCGCCGGGCGGCTGGGGCTGGGCGTGGGTGAGGTGCGGCAGCTGCGTGATGAAGCCGCCGCGCGGGAGCAGCAGGACACGGAAGATCAGGGGGACGAGGGGGTGCGCGGGCGGCTCGCGGCGGGCACGGGAGTGCGGGCGGCTGGCCCGGGCACGACGGGCGGCACGACGGGCACGGCGGGCGGTGCGGGCGGTGCGGCGGGCGGTGCGGGCGGTGCGGCGGGCACGGCGGGCGGTGCGGCGGTGCTGCCGCCCGGGCAGCATCGGCCGGGCGCAGCGAGCCCGGGCGCGGCGGGGGTGCCGGGCGCGGCGGGGCGGGACGGCGCAGGGGG